>JAGLDK010000080.1 GCA_023145615.1 Ichthyobacteriaceae bacterium
AATCATTTCAGTAATTGTATTTCTTTTCAACTAATCATTCGGGCAGAAAATATAGCAAAGTGATTATACGTATGTTGGACGTATCAATGCAATTATCAAATAAAGGAATTAAGAGTGCTTTAATAGATATACAATACATTGTGAATAAATTGGGTTAATCATTAGCATTTGGTTTTGCTATTACAATAATTATGTAGTTTTACAACTATTATTTTAGGTTTAAGAAATCGTACACATTAATTTTAAAAGTTGATGTGTACGATTTTTTTATGCTTTGCAATTAAACCTCTACACCATTTCTATTATGTTGAGACTTTGTTTTAAAAATCTGTTGTATCATAATTACTTCCATATTTTACACACTATGCTAATATTGATAAAACTAAACCTATAATTATATATATATCATCACCACCAAAACCTAATTGAATTATTAACATAAAAATTAGCATCGCTTACCGACGGGCTTACATATTCTTCTCTACTTGTTTTATTAGAACTTAGATTAAGCTCAAAAATATACTCTCAGAGTTTATCACCTTCAATCTATTTAACTTTTTTCCATAAAAAAACACTGCACTACTCAGCCCAATTACAGTGCTTTAGCAGTACAATGTTAAATACAAGACAGAATTTCCTTACTCTACCTTCTGTTTTGTCCTTTAGATGCAGCCGATTTTTTTCCTCTTCCTCCGCTACCCTCTTTACTTTTATTATTTCCTTTATTAGCTCCACTACCCGAACCTTTACTCTTGAATGGCTCTTTACTAAAACTTCTTTTTTTACTTGATTGCTTTTGATTTTGCTTTGGAGCTTCGGCTTTTGCCTTTGGATCTAACGGATACGGATGATCGGTAATAACCGGAATAGATAATTTTGTTAGTTTCTGAATATCTTTTATATAATCTTTTTCATCTGCCGAACAAAGAGAATATGCTTTTCCTGTTTTTCCTGCTCTACCTGTTCTACCAATTCGGTGTACAAAAGTTTCTGGCACATTTGGCAAATCAAAATTAACAACAACATCCAAACCTCCAATATCAATACCACGAGATGCAACATCGGTAGCAATTAATATATTTGCTTCTTTACTTTTAAATTTCTTAAGTGCTTTTTCTCTCGACGATTGGGTTTTATCTCCATGAATACTAACCGCATTATAATCATTTTTACGTAGTATTTTACCTAAATTATCAACACTACGTTTTGTACGTCTGAAAATTAAAATAGTACCTTCTATTTCGGTACGTAAAAGATGTAAAAAAAGTTCAACTTTTTTTGGTTTAGGCACATAGTATAATGCTTGCGATACGTTTTTAGATGCCGATGATGTTGGAGAAACCTCAACAATAGTTGGTTTTTTAAGCATTGATTGTGCTAATTGCAAAATCTTTTTTGGCATAGTTGCCGAAAGTAATAGCATTTGTTTTTTAGGCGGACAAAGTTTCTCTATTTTTTTTATGTCGTTAATAAAACCCATGTCAAGCATCATGTCCGATTCGTCTAAAACCATTGTTTCAACATTACTGAAATCAACAACACCTTGCTTATGAAAATCTAATAATCTACCCGGAGTGGCAATTAAAACATCAACACCTTTTTTTAATATTTTCTTTTGAGTTACAATTGGTGCTCCACCATAAATAACCGTAGTTGTTAACCCTGTAAATCTACCATAAGTAACAAAATTTTCGCTTACCTGAAGTGCTAACTCTCGAGTAGGACAAATAACTAAGGCTTTAATTTGCTTCTTTCCAAACTCCTCTTCTTCATTAATTAGTTTGTGCAAAATTGGCAAAGCATAAGCCGCAGTTTTACCCGTACCTGTTTGTGCCGAAACAATAATATCTTTATTATTAAGAATAAAAGGAATTGCTTTTTCCTGTACAGGAGTAGGATTTTTATAATTGTTTTTTTCGATAGCTTTTAAAATAAGCCCGTGTAATTTTAAGTCGGAAAACTCCATAAATTGTATTTAAAAATTCTTACCAATTTCGTATTAAAATAATTGATAAATAAATTTTGATTTGAAGTTGTATCATACATACAACAATTTTAACGAAAAGGTAGTTAGATATAAATTACGTATATCTGCAAGTTTTATTCATGGATGGTGATGCAAAGATACGCATAAATAAAATAGTGTTTTTTAATTGCCAAGTACAAAATAATAGTCCGTTACTTTTTTAGTAACACTCATTTACATTAGTAAATGTATTAAAAACCATATAGCTATATAATACCATATGTTGTTTTATTTCAGAGAATTATATTTACATTTTAACAGAGTATTGACAAATACATACACATAAAAAAACTCCTTTATTAATCAACTTAACATTAATTAATAAAGGAGTTAAAATAATCATAATTTCTTTTTTTAGAACAAGAAATCGTAACCTCTCGACGACATTTTAGCGTACTTATCTTCGTCAAACTTATAAAGTTTCGATTCTTTTCCGCTACTTGTTTCAACACTTTTATCTAAATCAACAAGTAATTCTGAATTAAATATTTTTTTACGGAAATTACGTTTATCAAAAGATTTATTCAACGCCTTTTCGTAAAGTTGCTGTAATTGTCCAATTGTAAATTCCTCTGGAAGTAAGTTAAATCCTACTGGACGACGCTTTACTCTACGCTTTAAACGCTCCTTAGCAAAATCAATAATCTGATTATGATCGTATGCTAAATCAGGAATTTCATCGTAACGGAACCACTTCAATCCCATCTTTTCGAACTTAGCAGTTTCCTTCGGATCGAAACGTATTAAACCATAATGCCCTATATTAACAACACGTCCTAATGGGTTTCTGAATACTTTTCCACTTGCATTTAACTGCTCAATATATGCATCTTCAACCTCAATACTGTTTAGTATTTTCTTAACAGTCAAGTCAATACTTGTTTCAGGCTTAATGTATTTCGATGGTAAAATATAAGCTCCCTTAAAAGGTGCTTCGGTATTATATTTCAATAAAATATGCAAATCGTCTAAGTCGAAACCAAAAACCACTACCGATGTAGCAAGTGCTATATTAAAATATTCTTCTATATCTTTTCTTTCCATAACTATACTTTCTCTATCTCTTAAAATCAGTGCAAATTTAATATTACTAATTATAATTATGAAATAAAACACTCATCAATTTAAATCTAATAATTATATTTTTTACACTTATAATTTCGTCATAAAAACACAGTACTTACACTCATAAAGCTCTATATATCAAATAAAATAAATCATAAAAAGTGCAATTTATACCTTTATTAAAATTGCAAAAAATTAGTACATATTGATACATCTTAAACAATGAAAAAAATTACATTATTTTTACTTACCATAATATCTTTATCGGCAAAAGCACAAACAACAACTGCATCAATAGGTTTCGATCCTAAAATGTTTTTTATAGGCCCATACTACAACGATACAGATGCATCAATAAACGTAACCGCTACATTAGGACGACAGTTTTTTAATAATAAATTAGAAGCTGGTGTTTCTCTTGAATATGCCGATATCAACTACCTTGAATCTACTATTTATGTTGCCTACGTAACACCATCATTAAAATATAAGAAACACGAAATAAACGCTTTAATAGGTTTTGATTTTGGGAAGATACGCCGCCACGATATTTATAGCTATGCAAAAGATACTTATTACAATTCAATAATAAGTAACACATCGGCATACACCATAAGTTTAAGATATTTTTATGGAAAACATGGTATTCAGCTAAATTACGACATACGTAACCGTGGCGATTTACAAGATATGTATGATATGGGCAGAACCGAAACCAGACGAACAAATGGAACTATTAGTTATATATTTAGATTTTAATTTATAATTTTACCAAACTGTTTTTTAATCATCTATTAATTAGAAAACAACTATTAGTTATGTTCTAATTATAAATAAATAGGTACATTAAAATATTTATTAAATATAAAAACTAAATATGGATAACGATAAAATTCATTTAAACGATCCTTTACACGGAGTAAAACTTGTTGAAATTTTAGAGTATTTATCTTTTAAATATTCGTGGGACGAACTTGGACAAATAATTAATATACAGTGTTTTAAAAACAACCCATCTTTAAAATCATGTCTTAAGTTTTTAAGAAGAACTCCATGGGCCAGAAAAGAAGTTGAAGAGTTATACATTAAAAACATAAAAAAACCGCAGTAATTTACTGCTGTACATTATAACACAAAAAGTCACCGTAATTATTAATTACGGTGACTTTTTTTTGTTATAATATTTTAAAAAAAATTAAAAATCAATAAATGAGATAATTCATACAAACACTAAATATATTACAATGCATTACAATGTAATACCGTTTAATTTTTCGTTTATCATACGTTGCAAAGCATAAAGCTTCTGGAATTTTATAATCAACTCAACACGCTCTGCATTATCTTTAGGCGATTTTAATGCATTAGCAATCTCATTAATAAGTTCGGATATTTTATTTTTTTTGAAATTCAATATTGTTTGCTGAGTAGCCTGAGAAAGTTTCAATTCCCTATCAACAACATGAATATTCTTTTTCTTCCAATTTTTACTAAGCTCATATTTATCGCTTAAAATATCAGCTACAAACGAAACAATTTGCTGATTTTGATGCTTATTAAAATAACTTGCATTTCTGATTTCTCCAACATTCAACCCTTCAATTACTTCATTTAAAACATCAGCAAACATATCATTTTTAAAAGTTACTTCATCTTCTTGCAAACGTTCAACAATTTCTTGCAACACAGTAGTTTCAAAAATTTCGGTTTTCAATTCAATATCTCCTTTTTCATTAGTTTCTTCAATTTCATCCGAAACTTCTATTTTAACATCACCATAACGCAACATCAAAGTCATCAACTCTATTTCTTGCTCGTTTTTGGTATTATTAGTCTTTACTTGCTCGGCAGGTACACTTTCAACATAATCTCCATAAGCCTCAAGTGGCATTTCGTTCGGATCCTGATTATGAACCACGTGCATATTTCCACCCTGATTAGGAGGCTGAACAGTGCTTTGTACCGAACTTGGAGGTGTACTGTTTTTATTAGAATACTGATTAGAATTGTGACTTCGTTGCTGACTTAACTTTCTATTCTCTTTTGCTTCAATTTGCGCTATTTCATTCAGTAAAATATCTTCCTGAATATTCAACAAACCAGAAGTTTCCTGAACATAAACTTCCCTTTTTATAGGGTCGGTTATTTTTACTATCGAATGAACAATATCTCGGATTAAACCAGCACGTTTTATCGGATCGCCTTGTGCATCTTCAAGTAAAATACCAACTTTAAATTTAATAAAATCGGTTGAGTTTTTTTCAAGATACTCCTTAAGCTCGGTAGTTGTAACTAATCTCGAATATGAGTCGGGATCATGACCATCGGGAAAGGTTAAAACCTTAACATTCATGTCCTGTTCTAATATCAAGTCAATACCTCTAAACGATGCTTTTATACCTGCAGAATCACCATCGTAAAGCACCGTAATATTATCGGTATATCGTTTTATTAAATTTATTTGACCAACAGTAAGCGATGTACCCGATGATGCTACAACATTTTCAATACCATTTTGATGCATTGAAATAACATCGGTATAACCCTCAACCAAATAACAGTTATCGTTTTTTACAATACTTCCTTTCGATTGAAATATACCGTATAAAATATTCGATTTATGATAAATAGGACTTTCGGGAGAATTTAAATACTTAGCCACTTTTTTATCAGTAAGCAAAGTTCTACCTCCAAAACCCAAAATTCTACCGGTAATTGATTGAATAGGAAACATTATTCTACCCTTAAAACGGTCGAACATTTTTCCTTGATCCTTTACAATAGTAAGTCCCGATTTACCTAAAAAATCAATACTATACCCTTTCGATATTGCCGAATCGGTAAAAGCCGTCCATTCATCAGGACTATAACCAAGCTTAAATTTTTCAATGGTTTCTTGCCTAAATCCACGCTCTTTAAAGTAAGCCAAGCCAATAGCCTTACCACGCTGAGAATTTAATAAAGTATCATGAAAGTAATTTGATGCATATTCCGAAACCAAAAATAAACTTTCTTTTTCGTTAGCTTCCTTTTGCCCCTGCTCATCAAGTTTATCTTCTTCAATTTCAATATTATATCGCCTAGCCAAAAAACGTAAAGCTTCAGGATAAGTATAACTTTCGAGTTCCATTAAAAATCCAACAGCATTACCTCCTTTACCAGTACTAAAATCCTTCCAAATTTGCTTAACCGGAGAAACTACAAACGAAGGTGTTTTTTCAGTTACAAACGGACTAAGCCCTTTTAAATTCTGACCCGCTCGTTTAAGCACAACAAAATCGCCAATAACATCCTCTACCCTGGCTGCATCAAAAATTCTATCAATAGTTTCTCTTGAAATCATATTTTTATATTTTTAATTGCACTTATTAGTTTTGTTTTAAATTACTAATAAGTGCTAATAAATTAATTCCGAATGTATTTAAACACAAAAAATCGTAAAATTTTTAACTATAAAAACTTTACGATTCTTTGTACTTAATAAAAGCTAAAACTATTCAGCTTATTTTTCTCTATCAATAACATAATCAACCAAAGTTATTAACGAATTTTTAGCATCGCTAGCATCCAAATCGTTCAACAACTCCATTGCTTCTTGCTGATAATTTTTCATTTTAGTTTCGGTATATTCAATACCTCCACTTTTTTTAACAAAATCAATAACTTCTTTAACTATTTTTTTATCAGTATTGTGTTTTTTTACCGAATTAATAAGCCATTTTTTATCCTTTTTTTCACTGCTATTTATAGCATAAATTAAAGGTAAAGTCATTTTTTGCTCTTTAATATCTATTCCGGTAGGTTTCCCTATTTTCGAATTAGTATAATCAAACAAATCATCTTTCATTTGAAAGGCAACACCAATTAACTCTCCAAGCTTATGAAATTTTTCAACAGTTTTTTCATCCGAATCAATTGATTTTGCACCAGCAGCAGTACATGCAGCTATTAAAGTTGCAGTTTTTTTTCTGATTATATCAAAGTAAACTTCTTCGGTTATATCAAGCTTTCTAGCCTTTTCAATCTGAAGTAATTCTCCTTCCGACATTTCTTTAACAGCAGTTGAAACTATTTTAAGTATATCAAAATCTTCGTTATCAATTGATAATAAAAGACCTTTCGACAATAAATAATCTCCAACTAAAACAGCAATTTTATTCTTCCACAAAGCGTTTATCGAGAAAAAACCTCTCCGCATATTGCTATCATCAACAACATCATCGTGCACCAAAGTTGCTGTGTGCAATAACTCAATTAACGAAGCTGCACGATATGACTTTTCGGTAACTTCTCCTCCTAATGCTTTTGCCGATAAAAAAACAAACATCGGACGCATTTGTTTTCCTTTTCTACGCACAATATAATGCGTAATTCTATCTAACAATGGCACCGTTGACGACATAGATTGTTTGAATTTTTCTTCAAACACCTTCATCTCTTCTTTAATCGGATATTTTATTTTTTCTACTACTTTCATCGACGCCAAAAGTATAACAATTAATTTATTGAAAACATTTTAATATTTCCTTTTTCTTCATTTACCAAAACCGGAAAAGTAAACACTCCATCTCTATTATAATCAAGTACTTTACCTGTGTATTGTCCAAATATTGGAAATCCTTTCTGAATATCTAAATCAGAATCTAACGCATAAATATTTTTATTTAATGCATCGCTAACCAATATGTACGGTTCTTTTTTCAAAATAAACACTTCAAGACATGATAATTCTTCAACATCAAACTCCTTTACTTCATTAATTTTATCAGAACTTATTTTAACAAAATTGTTAGTTACGCTAAATTCAATATTATCAAACTTACGGAATATAGTATTACTTCCAAAACCTTTAACTAGCTCCTCTTTTACAACTCCACTTAAATAAATTTTAAGCATTTTACCACCAACAGTAGTTGTGTAAATATTTGGTTTACCATTACTTTCGTTAAAATAAAAGGCATTTTTACCAAGCTTATATTTTTCTTTAATATCTAACTTAACCCTACCTCTTCTATCAAGAATATAAACAGTTCCATCTTCCGACGAAAAAACAACATAATCTTTCTCTTTTACATTAAAATGCTGAGGCTGTTTATCTATTGATGATTTTGCATTTTTAAACTCAAAACCTTTAACATGTTTTCCTGCCTTATCAAACATTCTAACATGCTTACCCATTGGTACTAAAAATCTATATTTTCGGTTATTAGAATAGTCGAAAACAGCCATTGGAGCTGTACTTTTATAAGGTAATGTTTTAGGATATCCATCTACATCATTTCCATTTCTATCAATAATGTAAATTTTATTTTCGGTATTAAATATCAGTTGTAGTTTACGGTTTCTATACAAATCAACTTGAGCTATATTTCCAATAATTTCTCCAGTTAAACTTTTAGTCCATAAAACCTCTCCATTACTACTAATTAAATGAAGTTGATTATCAACATCCTGAACTGCAATTTCAATAGACTTATCTCTATGATTTACAACTGAATTTACATTAGTATATAGTTTTCTTTCGAAATTTAAATTCCAACTATGCTTCACTTCTTTTTCTTTTACCTCAAGCTCATTTAGTTGCATATTTAAAAAAGCCACTTTATTATCGTAACTAATTTCAATTGCTCCAGCTTTATATTTCGATAATGATGCTGAATATTTATCTAAAAACGATTTAAGATGAGGAAACACACTTGATATTTCTTTAAAGAAATCCGGATTTTTAAAGTATAAAACAATATTGCTTCCATCAGAAATATTATCTTTTAATTTCTGAAAATACTCGTATTTTGTAACTCCTCTATTTCCTAAAAAATCTCCAACTGTAGATTTTAATATTTCCTGATTATTTGAAAAAATAACTACATCACCAATTAAAACATAATACGGCGATTTTAAATCATCAACTATTCCTCCAATAAAATCCGACAATATCTTACTTTCTTTTATTTTCTTAATTTCAATACCTCTATAATCAACACTAAATCCATCGCTTATTAAACTCAAAGGTTCTTTAGCAGCCGTTCTATCAATTGATTTAATTATTACAACATCGTTATAACTAACACTCTTAGATTTTAAAGATGTTGAAACAATTGCAATTTGATTATCAATCCAAGAATCAAAAACATCTTCTTTTTTAATATTATACTGAGCCTGAGAATGTAATATTTTGTTTAGTTTTCCATTTTTTCTGTAATATTCGTTTAAACTTTTTTGATACTTAGGATAGTTTTCGAAAGCAAATACAGTTGCCATTGATGTAAAAGATGGAAAATAATCATCAATAACAATTTTCTGACTTGCATGATTTTTAAACACAGTTAAATACGATCCTAACGAATCATTTGCACTTAAAACACCACTAGCAAAAATTTCATCTTTACTTATACTAACATCAAGCGCAGTCCACTCTGCAAAATCTTTTAACCAACTAATATAATTAGAATTTGATTTGTCGGAATATTCCGATATTTCAGAAAGATACTTTGTATTAATAAGTACGTTAAATTCTAATTTTTCGTTTAATGCATTATATAAATTACTAAAAACCTCATTATCAATTAAACTTCTTTTTGAATTTAACTGACGTATTGCACTTTCAAGTAAAATTTTACTTCTACCAACCACAAGTACCCCGTTAAATGATGTACTAAATAACGAAGTTTTTATATTTTTAATTTTATATTCTAAAATTTCAGCATTATCGTATATGTTTTTTTTAACTACATAACGTTCTAACTTCTTGTAATCAGCAATATCTACTTTAGTTTCATCTAAATACATTAAATAATCGTACGATTTTACCCCTATTTTATGAACACTAATTAACAGCGTTATATCTTCAACGTCAACCTTATTCGAATCTAAAAAAGCCTTTAACCCATATAAATAACCTTCATCTCCATTATTTTTAGAAAATTCGGTTATTGATTTATAAATTAAATTGTCTTTTATATTATCGTAAGCATCAGTAATATTTTTGAATTTAAAGAGTATAAGAGAATTTTCGGGTACAGCTCCTAAAATAGACACCTCTTTTTTAGAATCAGTACTACACGAAACAGTAAATATAATTAATAGTAAAAAGTAAAATTTGGAAATAGCTTTCATTACAAAATGTTTTATATTCTTCTTGGTTATTTATGGAGTATTGTAGTTAAATGTATGGTGTAATAATAATTTTATAAAAATAAGCTCATTAATCATATAAACATATAATTACACTTAAATATTTTAAAATTTAATGCCATGCAGTTTACTTTAAAAAGAAAATTGCACGGCATTAAATTTATCACATACTAAATGCTCATAAAAATCGCATTATGAAACTACACAGTAAATTATCTATATCTTCTTAATAACAAAATAGAGCCAACTCGAGGTTGTTTACCAAATTGAATTCGGTTTCTTTTATAAAGGTACTCTAATTTAATACCCATTTTTTGAGAAATAGAGTACATAGAATCTCCATTTTTAACTTTATATTTTTCTTCTAATGCTTTTTTTCTTTTAGTTTCTAAATACAAAACATCACCCTCTACTAAAGGAGTATCTAAATTTCTGTCGTTAAACTCTATTAATCCATAAATTTTAACTTTAAACTCTTCCGCTATTTCGGCATACGAATCTCCTTTTCTAACTACAATATATTTCAAATCGTTTCGGTGTTCATAAATTGTATGCGGCGATGCATAACTATAATCAGCAGTATTTGTTGTATTAACAGTAGTAGAAGTTTTAACCGTAGTATTTTTATTTTTATTTGTACTATTACTTGTATTACTGCCCGTGTTACTGTTTGTATGTTTTGACGAAGTATTTTTATTACTTGTATAAGTTCCTTGTGATGTAGTAAACTTTATGTTTGATGTTGAAGCTAATAATTCTGAAGTTTTACCATTTATAACAGCCTTATCAAAAACATACAACTTATTATCTTTAATTAGTTTAATTAGTTTCGACGGATACTTTCTATCAGTAGCATAACCTGCCTTACGCAAACCATGAGCCCAACCTTTATAATCAGTTTTTTTCAGCTTAAATAATCTTGCATATCTTTTACGTTTCAAAAACTTTGAGTGATCTCTGAAAGAACCCCATGCCGACGGATACGATCTAAAACACTCCCCTCTTCTATTATCGTTATGATATATTTTTTTTCCTTTCCAATCGGCACATTTAATTCCGAAATGATTGTTACCTTTTTTAGCCAATCTACTTTTTCCATTATCCGATTCAAGCATACCTTGAGCCAAAGTAATACTTGCCGGAATTCCATAAATTTTCATTTCTTCCATAGCCACCTTTTTAAAGCGTTTTATATATGCTGTATTTGCGGCTGTTTGAGAATAAGAATTTGCAGAAACAAATATTAAAAGAAGAACTAATAAGTTTTTTACATTTTTAAACATACTATCTAGTCTGATTTTCAGGTTGTTAATTTTATATATAAATTTAAGTAATACTACACTAAAAAAACAGCATTTACAATATGATTTTTTAGTGTAATTTTGATTTTATGAATAACAATAAATACACCGAAGGAGAAGACTTTTACTACGCAAAAGAAGGTTATAAAATCTTTACCGAAAAGCATCACTTAAAACGTGGATATTGCTGTCAAGGAAATTGTAAACATTGTCCTTATAAAAAAACAACTAAAAAATAAAAACGGATTGTAAAC
>JAGLDK010000081.1 GCA_023145615.1 Ichthyobacteriaceae bacterium
GTTTACAATCCGTTTTTATTTTTTATATTCTTAAATTGATAATTACTCATTGGCAATTGTACATTGATAATCTAAAATGACACATTCATTTGCATACCCCAAATTACATTACCCGAAACAGCATCAACACCAATTGGAGTTATTACCGAAGTGCTTTTCATTTTGGTTTCATATCCCATAACTTCAATCAATCCTCCTATCGGATCAATTAACGCTAAAATAGTACCACCTAAAAATCTAGAATTCAATATCTTTTTATCGTTACGTATAATATTACCTTTCCAAATAAAGAAACCTTCTCCTATTATAGAACCCAAAATTGGAGTAACAAATAAATCTTGCCACGATGGAACCTCCTTAAATGCTTCAATACCATATTCCCAAATTAATGTTGAAACAACAGCCGAATAAGCAAATGATGTAAATCTATTATACCCACTACCCCTTGCTATCATATAATAAACAGCTCCACTCCAAGGATGTGCAACCCAATTAAAAAACAAAAGATCATTATCTACTACAGGTCCCTCTCTAACATTCCCTTTCCACTCTGCAATAGATATTGTTTCAGAAAAACTATCTGTTTTTTTCCAATTAGTTACTTTACTAGGTAATAAACTAACAGTTACCAACATCAAAAGCGTTGACCCCAACAACAAACTCGAACTGTAAATTAATCGTCGTGGATCCTTTACCGGATCGTAAATATTTTCATTTACAAATACACTATCGTTTTGTACTGAATAATTATAGCTAATTATATCTTTATTAAACGTAGCCACATTTAAACCAATAGTATTAGGTTTTAAGGTATTACTAAAACTTGTTGATGAGTATGAAATATTTTGACCAAACAGTGTAAAACTGAAAAAAATCATTATTATCGTCAGGTTTTTTATCATCTCTTAAATATTTAAGTAGAATAATAATACCCAATAAATCTTAGTTATAAAATATTACACCATATATGTATGTATATAAACGATATATTACAGAAAAAATCAATTACAAATAATCAAAAACAGACTAATGCATAACAGGAAAATAGTATAAAACTACCCTGTTATTTTTATTGAAATATTTGCGTGATACTCTTCTTACATCTTCAACTTTAACAGCTCTATATTTCTTTATTTCCGAATTAACTTCATCTGTATTACCATAAAACAAATAACTATTCGATAACGATTCTGCAATAGTATTCATTAATCTATGTTTCGAAACAAACATTAATTCAATTTTATTTAACTCCTTATCGTATTCTTTAAGCTCAATGTTTTTGTTTTTAATTTCATCAATATTAAAATCAATAGCCTTAAGTAATTTTTCTATTTCTACTCCGTTATTTTTTAAAGCAAAAAAAGTTAAACTTCCATAATCTTCTCCCGAAACTAAAAAACTAGATAATTGCAATGCAAGTTTTTCTTCTTCCACAATATTTTTATACATTTTACTATCCGTACCTTTTAACAAAAAATTCTGTATAAAACTAACTACATAAGCATCTTTATCTGTTAATTTAGGAGTACGATAAGCAACTACAATTGCTGGTATATTAATATTTGCATCATATATGGTATCCGTAATTTCTTCAACACCAAATGGCTTTTTACCTTTTGTTTTAGAAACTTTTGTCTTTTTCAATTTCTTTCCCGATTTAATACCATCAAAATATTCGGCAATCCACAGCTTAGCTTCTGCCGAATCAAAATCTCCAGCAATTGTTAACACAGCATTATTAGGCACATAATATGTATTATAAAAATCAACAAATTTATTTAGTTTTAAATTACTGATTTTTGAAATTGGCACATCACTAACAAATCCATAAGGATGATTTTTAAAAAGCAGTTTATTAACTTCAGCATTAAATAAAGTATAACCCAAATTAGTAGTTTCAATTAGTGTAGTATCTGCACCAATCTTAGTTTTAATTTCCATACCCGAAGTATCAATCTTTGCAGGCATCATCCTTTCCGATTCCATCCACAAACATTCTTTTAATTTATTCGATACCATAACATTTGCAAAATAAGTTCTATCAACAAAAGGATCGTTTATAAAACTATCATTGTAAACATTATTATTTGCACTAAAATTATTTACATAAATACTATCAGTATTATTGACGTTATTCCACAACAAACGTTCGAAATAACTTGTAAAACCAATTTTAGTAGAATCCTCGTTTATAGCTCCAACATGATACGAAACCGAAACAGCCACAACAGGTGCCGAATTATCTTTATGAAGAATTACATGTAACCCATTATCAAGATTATACTCTTCGAATTTAATTTTTTGTGCGCTTATTGATAACGTAAATAATACGAAAAACACCGATAATAATATTTTTTTCATTGTAGGAGTATGATTTTAATTTAAACGCAAATTTAATTTTTACTTTCAGCTATTAAAACATGTTATTGTAATTTTTATAAAAAAAACATTCTGTAACAGAGTAAATAAATTAAAGTATGTAGTTTTTTTTTAGTAAACTCCTGAATTCAAGTCATAAAAGCATGAGCATTATATATTACAACGACTTAAATTTTACAAAAAAACAAGATTCAAATAAGGTAATTGGATTTTTAAAAAACGATGATTTTACTTAGGCTGAAGTAAAAAAATAACAAATAGTAGCTTTTACAGAGCTAAATTATATTACGAAAATAGATTATTATTTAAATTTGCTAAGTATAACGGATAAAGTTATTTGCTTTTATTAGAAGTAATATATAATCACTATTATTAAAAATCTAGATTTTTACGTGGTGCAAAAATTGATAAAAGTAAATTAGTGGTGAAGATTTTAACATTGCAAAAGCAATATAATGCAATTATCACTCTATAATTAAAAAAAAGGTCAGTATTAAATCTTAAAATTAAGATTTAATACTGACCTTTTTAACAGAATATTTATAATAAAAACTAAACTCCAAATTCAATGTTTACACCTAGCTTTTGGGCTATTTGCTTATTAATTTGAGTTTTTAATTCTTCAACTTTTACATTTTTCAAAGCCTCGCTTGCAAATGCATACATAAGCATTGCTTTGGCTTCTTTTAATGGAATACAACGCTGGCGCATAAAAAACAACGCATCATCATCTAACTGACCAATTGTACATCCGTGTGCCGCTTTTACATCATCGGCATAAATTTCCATTTGTGGTTTTGCATTTATTTGCGCATTTTCCGACAATAGAATATTATTATTTTGTTGATCTCCTTTTGTGTTTTGGGCATCTTTTCTAATCATTACTTTACCAGTAAAAACACCTTTCGATTTATCGTCGTAAATACCTTTATACAATTCATTACTATCGCAATTTGGCACTCTATGATCTACAAAAGTAAAATTATCAACATGCTGATTTTTGTTTAATAACGAAATACCATCAAGGTTTGCAACTGCATTTTCTCCGTTTAATAAAAACGATAAATTATTACGAGTTACATTTCCTCCAAATGCAAACGTATCAACATAAGCATTACTATATCTGTTTTGATCAACAAAAGTGTTATCTACTAAATTAGATACTTCAGTGTCGTTCTGAATTTTATAGTGGTAATAATAAGCATTTTCGCCTACCGAAATTTCGGTTACAGAATTTGTTAAAATAGTGTTTTCCGAAATGTTTTGATGACGCTCAATTAACTTTGCATCGGCATTTTTACCAACTACAATAAGGTTACGTGGCTGAATTAATGTATCGCCTAAAACACCTGTTGCTATATTAATTACTTCAATTGGTTTATCTAAAATAACATTGTTTGGTATATTTACAAACACTCCATCGTTAAACGAAATAGTATTTAAAGCAACCATTTCTTGATTATTATCTGCCACTTTTGCAAAATGTTTTTCAACTAATTCGGCATTATTTTCAATAGCATCTTGCATTGAACTGATTGTAATTTTATCAGTATCAACATGCGATAAATCAGCATTATAAAAACCATCAACCAAAACAACCTTATAAGTATCGGCACCAATAAAAAATGGCTCAACATCTTTTGCTTCTATATTATTATTGATTTCGGTAACCAAACTATAATCGGTTTTCAATAATTTTTTTAAGCTTGTATATTTCCAGTCCTCGTTCTTTTTAGTTGGAAAACCTTTTTGCTCGAACAACTCAAAAGCCTGATTAAAAACCTCAGCTAATTTTGAATTTTTCTGCTTAAAAGTGGAAATTATTTTTTCTTCTAAACTCATTACATTTTTCAATTATCAATTATCAATAAAAAAAATCAGCAATTACTTATGTGTAAATTTTATAATTGCATGCTGATAACTGTGCATTGTTATTTGTTATCTATTTCCTCTTTTATCCAGTCGTAACCTTTTTCCTCTAACTCTAAAGCAAGTTCTTTACCACCTGTTTTAACAATTCTTCCATCGTATAATACATGTACAAAATCAGGAACAATATAATCAAGCAAACGTTGATAGTGAGTAATTACAATAGCCGAACGCTCAGGCGATCTAAGCATATTTACACCATTTGCAACAATACGCAAGGCATCAATATCAAGTCCCGAATCTGTTTCATCTAAAATGGCAAGTTTTGGTTCAAGCATTGCCATCTGAAAAATTTCGTTACGTTTTTTTTCTCCACCCGAAAAACCTTCGTTTAACGAACGAGATAAAAACTTACGATCAAGCTCTAATAAAGCTGATTTTTCTTTAATAAGTCTAAGCATTTCACCTGGAGTTAACTCCTCTTTACCTTCGGCAACACGCTTTGCATTAACTGCTGCTTTTACAAAGTTTGTAGTAGTTACACCTGGTATTTCAATAGGATGCTGAAACGACATAAAAATACCTTTATGAGCTCTTTCCTCAGGTGCAAGATCGTTTATAACCTCTCCTTCAAACTCAATTTCTCCAGCATCAACACTAAACTTTTCTTTACCCGCAATAACCGACGAAAGTGTACTTTTACCAGCACCATTTGGCCCCATTATTGCATGTATTTCTCCAGGCTTAATCTCTAAATTTAAACCCTTTAATATATCCTTATCCTCAACAGAGGCTTTAATGTTCTTTAATTTTAACATCTTATTATTTATTCCATGTTTGATTTTACTCAAACATCTTATTAATGTTATTATATTTTTTAACCTACACTACCTTCCAACGAAATTTCAAGTAATTTCTGAGCTTCAACAGCAAATTCCATTGGCAACTTATTAAGTACCTCTTTTCCGAAACCATTTACAATTAATGCAACAGCTTTTTCGGTATCAATACCACGCTGATTACAGTAAAAAATTTGGTCTTCCGAAATTTTAGAAGTAGTTGCTTCGTGCTCAATATGAGACGTTGGATTTCGTGCTTCAATATACGGGAACGTGTGTGCTCCACAAGTATTACCCATTAACAACGAATCGCACTGACTAAAATTTCTGGCATTTTTGGCATTAGGCGAAATACTTACCAAACCACGGTAACTATTTTCAGAATGTCCGGCAGAAATACCTTTCGATATAATTGTACTCTTGGTATTATTTCCAAGATGAATCATTTTAGTACCAGTATCAGCTTGCTGATAATTATTTGTAACAGCTATTGAATAAAACTCTCCAACAGCTCCATCTCCTTTTAAAATAGTAGAAGGATATTTCCATGTTACAGCCGAACCAGTTTCAACCTGAGTCCACGATATTTTTGCGTTTTTTTCCGCAACAGCACGTTTTGTAACAAAGTTAAATACACCACCAAGTCCATTTTTATCTCCAGGATACCAATTTTGAACAGTAGAATATTTAATATCTGCCTCGTCCATAGCAATTAACTCAACTACGGCAGCGTGCAACTGATTTTCATCTCGTTGTGGTGCAGTACAACCTTCTAAATAACTTACTCTTGCCCCTTCATCGGCAATAAGTAAAGTACGCTCAAACTGTCCGGTACCTTCTTCGTTTATTCTGAAATAAGTTGAAAGCTCCATTGGACAATTAACTCCTTTTGGAATATAACAAAATGAACCATCGGTAAATACAGCCGAATTCAATGCCGAATAAAAATTATCTTTTACAGGCACAACTGTACCTAAATATTTTTTAACCATTTCGGGGTGCTCTTTTATTGCATCCGAAATACTCATGAAAATAATTCCTTTTTTTGCTAAAGTATCCTGAAAAGTTGTTTTTACAGATACCGAATCCATAACAACATCAACAGCCACCGCAACACCCGACATACGCTTTTGCTCGTCTAAAGAAATACCCAATCGCTTAAAAGTATCAAGCAATTCAGGATCAACCTCATCTAAACTCTCAAGTTCTGGCTTTTGTTTTGGTGCCGAATAATAAGATATATCCTGAAAATTAGGTTTCTTATATTTTACATGAGCCCAATCAGGTTCTTCCATTGTTTGCCAAACTTTAAAAGCATCTAAACGCCATTCAAGCATCCATTCTGGTTCTTCCTTCTTTGCCGATATACCACGTATTACATTTTCGTCAAGTCCCTTCGGAAAAGTATCAGATTCAATATCTGTTACAAATCCGTGTTCGTACTCTTTATTAGTTACGTCGTTTATTAATTTATCTTCTTCGTTTTTTGCCATCTTATTTAACACTTTGTGTTAAGCTATTTATTGTTAGCTTTTTAACTACTTAAAACTTAAATCTATAATTAGATTAAATCTAAATAACCCATTACCTTACGGCAAATATAATGATTTTGGTCATATTTCATAAAAATACCACCACGATTTAACATCAAAATATTATATATATACATTGATTAAATTTATAGGTAGTAGCACCTTATAAATCACCCAATATCATCATGCACAAAACAAAAAAATATTATACTATATAATTTTCATGACTCTCTAACAAATAGTATTGTAGTTAATACCATTACTATCAATGTTAACGATAATATCTATTCTGTAAATCATATTATTTGTCAGGGAATTTTAATATTTTAATAAAACTATAGATTTATTAGTTGAATCTATAGTTTTATTAAAAGCATTAAAGTTAAATATGAGCTATACCAGTAGTCGCAAAACATGATTAAAATCATATTAAAGCAATAAACAACACTTTAAACAACTTATTACACTGATAATACGACTAATAATAGAATATATTTTGTAACTTATAAATATTGCAATTTTATTGCAAACACACATTTTTTATATACCTTAACATTATAACTAAAATGCTGTATGAAAACACTAAAATTAAAAATAAACGAAAAGATATATCGTAATGTTATAACTTTATTGAATAGGTTTAAAGGTATTGAGATTAAAGAATCATCAGATAAAAAAGAAAATACATTAATTAATGTAGAAGATAATAATAGCAACAATAAACAAGAAGAAACACAAGAAAAAACACATAAAGGTAACATTAGATATTCGGAACACTTTGATAGTGAAGTTGATTTTTCTATTAAAGAAGAGCATTTAAACTAAACAAGTACTTCTAAAAAATAATCATGTTAATTCAAAAAAAAAAAGGAACAACGTTATGTTGCTCCTTTTTTTTTGAATATTTTTTTAATTAAAATATTCATTATTCATCTAATTTACCAAACACATCTTCAAGCAACTTTGTAACTCTTGCCATTGGATCTTTTCTGATTAATTTTTCTTCATCTTCAATTTTCATATACAATCCAAAAAGTGCCTTTTCGGTTACATGCCCTCCTAAATTAGTTGTTACCGGATAGCATAATTCCATTAAATCTAACCCTGTATATTCTGCAGTTGAATTATTTAAATTGGCAACCACATTATATTCATCAACATACTCGTTATAATTTTCGGAAAGTAAAACCCATGCATCATCAGCCGAATATCCAAGTCCTAAATCTAACTTCATAACAGAATCAACTTTTGGACTATATGTATCAAAAAGTTTTGTATTCGATTTACTTTTCAAATATTCTGTTGCTGCATTATCTTCTCCATACAAAATACCTTCGGCATCATCAATAGTAATATCTAAAATAGCATCGGTAAAAATTGGTTTAGCCTCAATTGCCACCTGCTCGGCTACCCTATTCATTGTTAAAATAACATCATCAATTTGCTTCGAAATACCTACTGCTTTAAAAATATCATCATCCTTATGATTGAATATAATTTTTGCTTCTTCGGGAAGTACAATTTTAATTAGCTCATCTCCGAAATACGAATTCTTTTTATTCAGCTGCACAACTGCTGTATCTGTACCAACATTTAATGCTTCTTTTAAACCCTGAGAGATATCCAGATATTCGGGTTTAAATATTTCATCTTCTGCAACACCAAGCACGTTATCTACAACATCGCACGATGTTATTGCAAAACTTAGCACACCAAATAGTAAATATTTTTTGTAGTTTTTCATAAGTATTTTTATAGGGGTTAGTAAGTAGAGTTTAAATATAAATAAGCCATAAATATAAAAAAACATACTGTATTAATTACCAAGCATATCTTTTTTTAACGATTTTTGAGCAGGTTTATCTCCCAACCAAATTCCGAATAGTGCTTTTTTAAAATCCAATCCTTTTATTGTACTAGCAAGCATGTTATTTTTATAAACCTCAACTCCTTTTCCCGAAACATAAACCATTTCAAAAACATCATCATCTTTTATTTCCTCTTTAAAAACATCAATAAAAGAATCTATTTTTTGCTGAATATTATTAGCATTTTCTTTAACTGTATTTTCGAAACCTTCTCGTGTTGCGTCTTCCATTTTTTCGCTTGTTATAAGCGATGAAACAATATGTAAACGCATTGCCATATTTTCGTCGGCATTAATAACGGCATTTGCATTATTGTTTTTTTGTTGCAAATACAACCCTCCAACATACAAATTCATAAAATACTTATCTCTTACTCCTGCTCCATTCAACTTTAAAACAACATCACCTTTTTTAATAGTATCGGGCATTTCAATACCTCCTATTTTCAATCCATTTATATTAAACGACATCAATAAAATTGAAACAACTAAAACACTTATTTTTTTATACATAATTTTACATTTTACAATAATATTGCAAGTTACTAAAAATTACACAACTCATTAATAATCAGTAAACTAAAGAAACAACTACACTTAGCACTTTAAACTTAAATTCAAAAACTCCCAATACTGTTTCAAAACCTCTTCGTTTTCTACTTTCGATGTATTAATTTCTAAAATTGTAGGAGCCGAATTATCATTCAACATTTTTTCAATAGCCTTATTTACACCTTTTATATTATCGGCACGCAAATAATTAATTCCATGTGTTAATGCAATTCCTTTAGCGTTTAATTTATGCTTGGTTTGAAAATATTTTCCTAAAGCGTTTGTAGTATCCGGACCTGGAATAATTTTAAATATACTTCCGCCTCCGTTATTTATTAATATAACTTTAAAATTATTAGGTATATAATTATTCCAAAAAGCATTACTATCGTAGAAAAAACTAATATCTCCAGTTACTAATATTGTTTGTTTTTTACTAAAAACCGATGCTCCAATTGCGGTTGAAGTAGATCCATCAATTCCGCTTGTACCTCTATTACAATACATATCCCAACTATTAGGAATATTAAAAAGTTGAAAATATCGTATTACCGAACTATTAGCCGATTGTAAATTTATATTTTCGGGTAACTTACTTATTAATGTTTCATAAATTTTCAAGTCCGAAAATTCAGTTTTAGCCAAAAACTCGTTGTGCTTTTGCTTTTTAACATCTCTTATATTCAAAAATGTATCTCTATAATTACTTTCCTTATTTTGTTTAAGAAAGAAAAATTGAGAGAAAAACATATCGGTATCAACCCTAAATATTGCTGATAAATTCTGATATGTATCAGGAGCTTCAACTTTATTTTCTATATGCCAATGCTGAGTATTTGTATTTCGTAAAAAGGCTTTTATTTTTTTAGAAACAACCATTCCGCCAATTGTAATTAAAACTTCAGGTTTTAAATTTTCTATATCAGTGGCACTTAAATTGCTAATTAGTTGATCGATATTATTAACAAAAAAATCTCCCGATATATTAGAAGTAGATTCTGCAAAAACCAAAACCGATGGATCTTTTGCCAAATGATTTAGCTGAATATTTAGTTGATTATCAGTTGAATTTGCACCAACTAAAACCATCTTTTTAGTACTACCATTCCAAATATCAGCATAAACCTCAAGCTCCGAAACCTCAAGTTGAGGACGTGTTTGTGGAATTTTAATATTTTTAACCTCAACCGTTTTTTCTTGCACAACATCATACAAAGGTTCCGAAAAAGGCACATTAATATGTACGGGTCCTTTATTTATAATGGCTATATTTAATGCTTCATTTATTAATCTTTGATTAAACCATTGGGTATTTTTATCGTCTCCTTCTTTTAAATTTACACTTTTTAAAACATGATTTCCAAGAGCATTTTCTTGACGAATAGTCTGCCCATCTGATTGATCAATCCACTCTTTTGGTCTGTCGGCAGAAATTACCACCAATGGAATTTCAGAATAAAAAGCTTCGGCAACTGCTGGCGCATAATTTAATAATGCCGAACCTGATGTACAAACCAAAGCAACTGCATTTTTTTTCTGCTGAGAAATACCAAGTCCAAAAAAAGCAGCACTACGCTCATCGGCAACACTATACGAATTAAAAAAATTGTTTTCGGTAAATCCAATAATTAAAGGCGCGTTTCTCGATCCGGGAGTAATTACAACATCATTAATATTTTTTTGCTGAAGTAAATCAACAATTGTTTGTGCTAAAGCTATTTTAGGAAAATTCATTTTTAAAACTAATTTTAATGATAGTTGTTGATAAAAGTGAACTAGTGAACACCATTAATTTTTAGATTCAACTATTAAATGTAACTTTTTCAAGTTATTTTAATAATACCTATAAACACTTACACCAATTTACCATTAAACAAACAACGTTTATTTAATGGTAAATTGGTGTAAGTGCCATTACTTAATATTACAATAGTAGAGTGTTAATTTACAATTTAACAGAGTGTTTTACGACAAATGATTAAGTACAATATCTTTTAATGTATTCGATTTTTTCACTGTTTCATCCCACTCGCTTTCGGCATTACTATCTTTTGTAATTCCACCACCAACAAATAATTTAACTCCATTGCGCACAACTTGCATACAACGCAAATTAACATACAATTCGGTATGATTATTCATATTTATTTCTCCTAAAAAACCAGCATAAAAGTTACGTTCATAACCTTCGTGCTCTTTTAAAAATCGTTGAGCTTTATGAAAAGGAACTCCACAAACTGCAGGAGTTGGATGTAAACTATTAATTAAATAATTTATGTCGGATGCCGAAGTAAGTTCTCCAGTAACATCAGTTTTTAAATGCTCAACTCCTCCTGCTTGCACAGTTTCAACACCATGAACCTGTATTGATGTAAGCAAGTTTTTTTCGAAAGTATCTAACACAAAATCGGTTACCATTTGCTGTTCGTCCTTTTCTTTATCTCCCCATTCTTCATCAACTCCTTCAAGCAAAGGTCGGGTTGCAGCTAAAGACGTAGCATGTATATAATCATCATCTCTTTCTATTAAAAGTTCGGGAGTAGCACCAATCCACATACCAACCATTGGATGAAACCATATATATACAAAGGCATCGTTATAAGTGTTTACTAAATCCTGAAAAACCGCTGCAAAGTCAACCTTTTTAGCCTTCCAAAGTTCTTCTCTACTAATAACTACCTTACTTAATTTACCTTCTTTTATATCCGAAATAGCTTTTTCAACTATATTAATGTGCTTTATTTTATTTACTAAAGAATCGGGTTGCTCAACCGATTGATCAAAATA
The DNA here is from genome assembly GCA_023145615.1 of Ichthyobacteriaceae bacterium. Taxonomy (GTDB): domain Bacteria; phylum Bacteroidota; class Bacteroidia; order Flavobacteriales; family JADGDT01; genus JADGDT01. The sequence continues at coordinate 11,826 of JAGLDK010000081.1, forward strand.
TCCATTAACATTTAGTCCTTTGTAGCCCGATGTTATATCCAAATCATCCATCTCGAATTTCATTTTGGCATCAGGTTTCAACAACACTCTTTCTTGCTCATTTTCGTAAGGCGAAAACACAAAACCTTCGTCTTTATCAAAATCCTTAACAAACCAAATATTTACATTCTTTTGCATAATACCATACACATCGTCCTCTTCAGGCTTTTTATACAGTACAAAAGGTAATTTGCTTTCTAAAATTTTACCAAAAACCTCTTTATATTTTAATGTTTCCCCCATAATATTATAATGCTATTACTACTTTCTTTTTTCTCTAACTATATTTGTTATTTTGGCTAACGAAATTAAATTATCATCTTCATCTTTAATTTCAACTTGCCACAAATGCAACGTATTTCCTTTATGCATTAACTTTGCGGTGGCAAAAACATAACCCTCTTTTTTAGATTTTATATGATTTATTGCCAACTCAATACCTCTAATATCATGACTATCTGATTTCATTAAAACTGCCGAAGCCGCACTACCTACACTCTCTGCCAAAGCAGCTGTAGCTCCTCCATGTAAAATTCCCATTGGCTGATATACTTTACTATTTACTGGCATTTTGGCTGTTAAAAAATCTTCGCCTAAATTAATATACTCCATACTTAAAGTTTGCATAAGAGTATTTCGGCTTACTTTATTAAGCATTGAAAGCATTTCTAACTTATTCATATAGTAAATAATTTGTAATGGTTAGTTTTTTCTAACACCTATAAAGATGCTTATTTATAAATGCAAAAGTACATTTATTTGTTGAAATTATAATAACTAGCTATCACACTAAACATCAAATTAATAGCTCTAAAATTACAATATAAATACAATTAAAATATTCCGTAACTTTACATTAAACTAAAACACAATAATCATGACAAAAGATAAAATGATTAAAGACATCATGACAACTGAATTAATAACAGTTATGCCTACTGATGATTTAGAAAAAGCAAAGCAAGTTTTCGAGAAAAATAAAATACGACATATATTAGTTGTTGATAATAAAAAACTGGTTGGTATTTTAAGTCAGCACGATTTACTACGTGTTAGTTTCGGAAATACTTACGGCGACGACCAAGCAACAATGGACGATGCAATAGTTAATATGTTAAAGGTAACTGATGTTATGCGTCATAAACCAGTAACAATAAATATAGACGATACTATTGAAGATGCTATTTTTATTTTACTAAACCGACGCTTTCACTCTCTTCCGGTGGTAGACAATAATAATATTCCGATTGGTATTGTAACAACAACCGATTTTTTAAAATTACTGGTACCAAATCATAATATATAAAACAAAAACTCTCACAAATGGTATAATTTGTGGGAGTTTTTTATTTAAACGTTTAATAATACTTACTTTTTACAACCATTACTATTTTAGGTATGTTAATACGGAGTTCGCAAATATGCAAATAGAGATACTTGAGAGAATTTTGGGGAAAATATCCTGATTCAGAACAGTATTTAAAAACTTGGTATGATACTGCGATAAATACAGATTGGAAGACACCTAGAGATGTTAAACAAAGTTATGCCAATACAAGTATTTTAAAAGATAGCAGAATTGTTTTTAACATAAAAAAAATCCCTATAGATTGATTATTAAGTTTAATTTCGAACATCAATTAGCATTAGTTCGGTTTATTGGAACTCATTCAGAATATGATAAAATTGACGCTAATAGTATTTAAATTTAGTTGCTATGGATATAAAACCAATTAAGACAGATTTAGATTATAGAACAGCATTAAAAAGATTAGAAATAATTTTTGATGCAAAAAAAGGCACGCTAGAAAGTGATGAATTAAAAATACTTGGACTAATGGTTGATGACTATGAAAATACGAATTATCCAATAAATGCTCCTGATCCAATTGAGGCTATAAAAATCAGAATGGAAGAGATGCACTTAAAGCAAATAGATTTGATTCCTGAAATTGGAGGAAAAAGTAGGGTTTCAGAAATTTTAAATCGAAAGCGAAGATTAACTGTCAAGATGATTCGAAAATTAGCAGTACGATTAGATCTTTCTGTAAGTTTGTTGGTTGAAGATTATAAACTTGCATAATAAAATGCACATTTTGCTAACAAAGGTTCATTAGGCATATGCGGGAGTTGTTTTTAATTTGAAAAAATCTGCTATTTACGAATGTTACTGCAATTAAATCCCGCAAACATCCAATAACCAAGTCGTTACTCGGCTTATATAAACTTCAAATAAATCATCATATCCTAAATTAAAAAAATTACTGATTACTATATTTTCTTTGATTCAACTAATAAAAATATCGTTGCATTAAAATATATTTATACCTCAAGGATAATAATCAGCACAGTCAAATTTCGAGAATATAAAACTAAATTCTTTAAACATATTTCTCATCAACTTTTAAATTCAACCAAAAAAATATGTAACAAAAACAATACAATTATTTGTTTTACAATGTGTTAATTCATAATTTATACTAATAATTAAACTACATTTACACCATTATACTAACAAATTATGTAACCATGAAAAAAGTTTTATTTGCAATTTGTTTACTGTTTTCTATAAGTTCTTATGCCCAAATAAATAGTTATGCTATTTATTTAAATAAAAAAGATGCAAGCAGGGTAACTAACTACATCAATAATCCTACATTAATGCTTACTCAAAGAGCTATTGATAGACGAGTAAAATTAAAAATTCCGCTTGATGCCGTTGATGTTCCTATAAACAAGCAACGTATTACCTATATTAAAAACACAGGTGCTACAATTTTAGAAAACTCAAAATGGTTAAATGTTTTATATATTGAAGCAAGCGATGCACAACTTAGTAGTATTACTAAGTTAAACTTCGTAAAAAGCATTAAAAAACTCACAAATTCAAACCTATCTAAAAAACACATAACACGTAAAAAGTTCGAAGAAATAGAGGTAGTTGAAGATATTGACTATAATAAATCAGAAACTTTTGTAAAACAAATAAAAACAAACCATTTACATAATAAAGGTTTTTTAGGCGAAGGAATACTAATAGCCATTATGGATGCTGGTTTTCCGGGTGTAAATACTGTTGATATTTTTAAAGAACTTAGAGATAGAAATGGAATAAAAGGAACTTACAATTTTGTGCTTAACGAAGAAAATGTTTACCAAGAAGATCATCATGGTACATATGTTTTAAGTTGCATGGCTGTTAACAAACCTGGCACTTATGTTGGAACTGCACCAATGGCTGATTATTGGTTATTTCAAACCGAAAATAACGACAGAGAAACTCCAATGGAAGAGTTTAATTGGGTAAAAGCTGCCGAATTTGCCGATAGTGTAGGTGTTGATGTTATAAATACATCATTAGGTTATTACGATTTCGATGCTCCTTATATATCGTACACTCAAGCTGATATGGATGGGAAAACAACTTTTATAACTAAAGCTGCCGAAATTTTAGCTACAAAAGGAGTTTTAACTGTTTTAAGTGCTGGTAACGAAGGTAGATCAAACAACTCGTGGGGTACAATTACCGCACCTGCCGATGCAAATGGAACTATTACTGTTGGTGCAGTTTATAGTAATGGAGGCTATGCTGAATTTACATCTCCTGGACCTACTTACGATGGAAGAATTAAACCAAACATTTCGGCAATGGGTGTTTCTGTTCCTCTTTATAACGAAAATGGTAGCTTAAGATATGCTAATGGTACTTCTTTTTCTTCTCCAATTTTAGCAGGAAGCGTGGCATGTTTACGTCAAGCATTTCCAAATAAACCTAATAGTGAAATTATTAGTGCATTACAAAATTCGGGAAGTATTTACGAAAACCCTAGCAATAGATTAGGATATGGAATTGCAGATTTAGAAGGTACTTATGATACATTATTAAATTCGTTAAAAAACACAAATAACAATAGTATAACTAGACTTAAAATTACACCAAATCCGGTTGAAAATAAATTAATATTTTCATCGTATAACATTCATAATTTCAGTTATACTATCTATAGTTCAGATGGAAAAACACTGTTAAACGGTAACTTTAAAAATCAAGAACAAATTAATGTAAGCAACTTTAATAAGGGCTGTTATTATATTTCAATTTGGGATAATAAGCATTATAAAACATTATCGTTTATAAAAATGTAATCTATTATATTTTTGTAAAATCATCTCATAAAAAAACCGTTACAGTTGTTAAAATAAACAACTGTAACGGTTTTTTTTATTTGGTTCTCTAACAAATGTAGTGGAATCTATTATTGTAATCTAAAAGTTATAGGTAACATAAACGATACCGGTACTGGTTTACCACGCTGTATTGCTGGTTTCATATTTGG
>JAGLDK010000082.1 GCA_023145615.1 Ichthyobacteriaceae bacterium
TTTTTTTATACTTTACATATCAGTTCACTCATTAAATTATTTACCAGTAACAGCTTACCCCTTCCTGCGCATTACCACGTAAATTACAAACGGTGCTCCAAACATTGATGTTATTATATTAATTGGTATGGTTTGATTTGGTACTATAACATGAGAAACAATATCGAAAACAAGCATTAGCACACCACCCAAAAGCATGGTAAATGGTATTAATTGCTGATGATTCATTGTATTTAATATTGATTTAGATATATGAGGAACTGCAAGCCCAATAAAGGCAATTGGACCTAAAACCGATGTGGTAATTCCGGTTAAAACACCCGAAATAATTAAACTACTACGTCTTACTTTCAACACATTTATACCCAAAGTACGTGCATAACTTTCGCCAACAGTAAAAGCATTTAATCCTTTGGCAAGCATCAACGAAAAAACAAATGCCAATAATGTAACTATATATAATATCGAAATTTCACCCCATTCAACAGATGCAATACTTCCCATTGTCCAAATAATATAACTCTTAAGCTCATCGCTATTACTGTAATATTGTAGTATGCTAATTACTGACGATGCCAAGCTACCAACCATTACTCCAACAATAAGTATCGAACTTATATTGCGTACTTTTTCTGAAACAATAAGCAACAATAACATTACCAAACCAGCACCTATTACTCCTGCCACAATTGAATTTACGTTTATAAATGAAGTAAATGTAAACACTCCAAAAGCAGTACTCAACAACATTGACAAAGCCACACCCAAACCTGCACCAGAACTTATACCCAAAACAAATGGTCCGGCTAACGGGTTTCTGAAAATAGTTTGCATGTGTAATCCACTTAAAGGAAGTGCCAAACCAACAACCAACGATGTTAGCATTTTAGGAATGCGATATTCCCAAATAATTACACTTAATGAAGTTTGTGTAGAATCTGAAAAAAATAATGTATTAAATAACTGCTTTGCTGTTATTGATGTACTACCAAGCAAAACATCAAAATACATTAATACAAGTATTAAAATCGATAGAACAATTAATTTTACCCGCATTTAATTTGAGTTTTTTATTCGGCTTATTTCTAATAAATTTAATACATCTAATTCGGTTAAACTTACTGTTTTTACTTTGGTTGTTTCAGCATTTAATTTAAACGAATTAATAAAAGTATTATTAATTTTAAACATAATAAATGGTTTATAAATATGGTTTTTGCCTCGCAAATATATCAAAAAAACACCCTGTTAATATATCAATTAACAGAGTGTTTATATTTTATAACTACAACAGTTTTATTCTGATTTAAAAAACACTAAATACACCAACTTAAATACATAACAATCATAAACTTGCAAAAAACATCATCAATATTTTAAAGATGCCCTTAAAGTAAAAATAAAGTTGAATAATATTTTATTTAACTAAAACACACTACTCAATAGCCTCTAATTCTAAAACTTGTTTTTTACCTAAAACTCTATTTACAGCTTCTTTAAGAGTATTTATATTTATTGGTTTTCTTAAATAATCGTCCATTCCTACTTCAATACTCAACAACTCATCTTTTTCAAAAGCTTCGGCTGTTAACGCTATAATTGGCGGAGTATTATAGCCAAATAAATCTTTAATTTTTTTTGTTGCTGTTATTCCATCCATTATTGGCATTCTGAAATCCATAAAAATTAAGTCATATTTTTTAACCATAGTTTTATCAATTGCCTCTTCTCCATTTTCAACCATATCGACATCAGTAGCACCTAAAAATTCTAACATCTTTTTGGCTAAAAGTCGGTTTATAGCATCATCATCTGCCAGTAAAATTGATTTTCCCAACAAAACAGTGTTAGAGTTATTTGTAACACTATTATTTACAACTCCCAAATTATCATTCAAAAACAATTCATCTAACAAATCTTTTACCAAAATAGGTTTCGGCATAAACTTAATTCTATCAATTTTACCAATACTTGCATTTGATGTATAAACTATAACTTTCGAATTTTTATTATTTTGTAAAAACTCATTACTTAATTTATTATTGCCATCATCGGTAATTAATATATCAAATGTTTTTTTCGATGTTTCTTCCTCATACTCTAACATATCAAAAACAAAAGTTGCGTTAATTTTATATCTAGCACAAACACGTTTTATTATTTCCATATACTCAGGCTCTAATACAACCAACAACGATATGTTATTTAATGTTTCAGGTCTGATTTTATCCGATTTCATCACTTCAATAGAAAACTCAAAAACCGAACCTTTTCCTTCAATATTCTTTGCAACAATACTACCACCCATCACGGTAATTAATCGTTTAGTTATGCTTAAACCTAACCCCGACCCCATGGTATTATTGGCATTTTGCAGTTGCTCAAACGAGTCGAATATTGAATCTAATTTTTCGTGCGGTATTCCAGGGCCTTCATCCTCAACCGAAAAATTAAGCTTAAGTTTATTGTCGTTTTTATATTCTTTATTTAAATCAATATTAATACGTACTTCTCCGTTATCAATAAATTTAATTGCATTACTTACCAAGTTGTTTAAAATCTGACGTAAATACACCTCATCAGCAATGAAAAAATCGGGTACTAAAGGTCCTACATTACAAATAATATCAACATCTTTATTAAATGTATGATACATCATACTACGCTTAACCGAATCAATAAGATTACAAATTTCTAATTCCGACTCTATTAATTTGGTGTGTCCTCTTTCTATTTTAGCATGATTAAGTATTTTATTTACCGTACTTAATAACAAATCGCTACTTGCGCTAATGGCACGTACCCACTCGTACTGCTCATCAGTAAGTAATTTTGTTTTAAGCAAATCAATACTACCAATAATTCCATTTAATGGCGTACGAATTTCGTGGCTCATAGTATTTATATACAAGCTTTTTTGTTCCGATTCGTTACGCATTTTCAGGTTACTACTCTTAACATTTTCTAACAAAATATTCGATTCTGTTTTAAGAGCTAAAAAATTGGCAAAACCACTAAGTAACTTTTTTTCGTAATCTAACCACTTTCTATCCTTATCATTATCTACAAACGATATCATACCAAAAAGACCCGTTGGAGTTTTAAGTGGCAACACCAAAAACGATTCCGAACCATTTACAACAGTACAGTTTGGGTATATATATTTAATATCATCCGAATCGTAATATTTCGATACCATAGAAAGGCTATCACTATTTCCACTTAAAAGATAATTAAGCATATATAAGTCCGAACTATTAGTAGTTCCTTCTTTTAACATCCACTTTACTTCATCTGTAATTTTATAGTCAGGACGGAATAATTCATTTGCATTTGTATTATTAATTTTATTACTTTTTGCTAAACTAATTTTATAATGTTCGAAACCATAACCCGAAGAAAAATCAACACCCAAAGCAGTACTAACAATTCCAATAACTTTAACTAAGTTGGCTCCTTTTTCAAACTCTAACTGAGCATTCATTATTGCCGAAAGCAAAGTTTCTAAACCCTTGTTTCTAAATTCTAACTTCTTATATTTTGTAATATCTTTAATAGTACCATCAACTTTTACAGCAGTACCTTTTTCAGAAACAACCTGATTAAACGATACTCTACCCCATTTAGTAACATTATCGTAATTGTTAAATCTAAATTCTATTTCGTTTTTATAACGTAATCCTTTACTAATATTGTATAATTCTTGATGTATCATTGTTAAATCAAGAGTAAATACATTCTCGAAAACTTTATTATTATCTTCTAATATTTCAATTTTATCAGCTTTATTTTTTACACCAAAAAACGTAAATATATTATAGATGTTATTAAACGAAACCTGAGATTTAACTAAATCAAAGTTCCAATTAAATATTTTTCCTTTCTGAGATAAAGATGTTATTGCCGATGTATATAAAGCCGAATCGTTTATCATTTTATCTTTAATAAATCTTTTTCCTAAACTATCGGAAATGCTATTAAATAACGAAAAATGAAAATCGTTAAAAAAGTTAGAATTACTACTTGTAGTAACAATTAAGCCTAATAAATCGCCCTCGAAAGCAATAGGCATAACAATTACACTACCATTGTTTTGGCAATATTGAGTATTATTATTAAAATCTCTATTTATATTTTCGTGCTGAAGTTGATGAGTTTTTATAGCCCTACTTACTATCGGAACATCGCCTTTTAAATATTGCGGATATTTAGATTGTTGTACATTAAAACTTGTATTTGAATACCACGATACACTTTCGAAATCATTATTTTCGATATTGTACATATAAATTACAGAATCGGGCACATTAATTTTGGTAACCAACGATTTTACAACATTGCTTAATACTACATTAACATCATCGTGTTTAAGCATAAGTAACATAAAATACTCTTTTAAATATTTTAGTTTATTTGCCTCAACATTAGTAGCTAACGTATTTTTTTTACGAGTAATTTCATTTACATATCCTGCACCAGAAACAATATTTTCATCGGCATTATTTTGTTTCCAATCAATAGTAACCCATTTTACATTACCATCAATATCTTTAATTCTGAATTCATTTTTTACATTTTTATACTTGCTATTTGAATTTGCAAATAAATAATGTAATCGAGCTCTGTCAAGTTTTTCAAATCTATCAAAAATCAACTGAGAATTCTGAGTTATTAAATCCGAAGAAACACCTGTTAATTCCTTAACACTGTTCGATATATATTTAAAGTTTAAATTGGCATTTACCACCTCAAATTCAAACAATACACCCGGCACAACATCAACCAGTTTTTTAACTCGTTTTTGCTCTTCAATTATTAAATTATCTTTTTTAGTTGCCAATGTAACATCATTAAACCTAACATGAAAATACTCTGAATTTTCATCAATTACACCTACTTCAAAAAGCAAATCATAATCAAATCCATTAACATTTAATACTTTTTTGTTTAATGCAACACCTCCTACGTTAAACATTAAAACACTTTTTCTTACCTCAGCAATAAACTCTTTTGGCAACAAACTAACATTACATTCACCAAAAAATTCGCATCCTTTTTTATTAACTGTAACAACTTGGTTTAATTTTAAATTGAAAATCAGCAAAGGATAAGAAAGGTTTATAAATAACGATTTTGAATTTATTATGTTATTTACTAAAACATTAATTCCGTTATTTTTTACATCGAAAGATAAAACCAACGCATTTTCATTATCGAAATTAATGTTATACTCAAACTTAAAATCAACAAATACATTATTCCGAAAAGTTAAAACAACATCGTTTAGTTCCGATGTATTAATTTCTCCTTTGCTAATCATTGTTTTTACCGAAGTTGGCAAATTTAACAAATCATTTAGCATTGATAATATGTTACTATTATAAGGCAATTTATCGGCAATAAAATTTTCGAAATTTTTAGATAAAAAAATTATATCTCCATTAACATTAACTAACGCAAGTAATTTTGATGAATTAACAATTAAATCAAGTATAGCCAATTTTTCCATAAAGCAAACAAAAAAAATTAAATAAAAACATTATATACAACTCCAAAAACAACTGACAATAAACAACGTCGGTTACAATATTTAGTATAAATACACTGCAAAATAGTTATATCTTTCATCATAAAATATTTTTGCAATATCATTTTTACAAACACCCTTTCAATAATGACAACAATCTAAAAACTAACCACAAACTGAAAACCACTAACATGACAATATGACACTTAAATAACTTTTAAAAGCCTATTAAACTAAATGGCACAAAGTTTGACTCTAACAAAACATAGTATTAAAAATGCTATTTATGTTAAGTTCGTTTGTAATTTCAAAACAATTAACTTAACACAAAACATCTAATTTATTTAGATGAAAAATTATTTGACAACTATTAAAACATAAATAAAATGGCTAAAGGAAAAATTAATGTTACTTCAGAAAACATTTTCCCTGTAATCAAGAAATTTTTATACTCAGATCATGAAATATTCTTACGAGAATTAGTTTCGAACGCTGTTGATGCTACTGAAAAGTTAAAGCACCTAAGCACAATGGGTAAAATTGATGGTGAACTTGGTGATACTAAAATAGAAGTTTCTATTGATAAGGATGCACGTACATTAACTATTAAAGACCGTGGTATTGGTATGACTTCTGAAGAAGTTGAAAAATACATTACCGATATTGCTTTTTCAGGAGCTGAAGAGTTTATGGAAAAATATAAGGAAGAAATGGATGGTAAGGATCTTATCGGACACTTCGGACTTGGTTTTTATTCTGCATTTATGGTTGCCGAGCAGGTTGAAATTTTTACTAAATCTCATGCCAAAGATAGCGTTGCTACACATTGGGCTTGCGATGGTTCTCCTGAATATACTATTGAAGATACTGACCAAAAACAAGATAGAGGTACCGAAATTGTACTTCATATAGATAAAGATTCTGACGAATTTTTAGAGGAGCACCGTATTACCGAATTGCTTAATAAATATTCGAAATTCGTACCTGTTGAAATTAAATTCGGTACAAAGGAAGAAACTATTACAGAAGGAGAAGGTGATGACAAAACCGAAACTAAAGTAACTGTTGATAATATTATTAACAATACTGCTCCGGCTTGGACAAAACAACCTTCGGAATTAACTGATGAGAACTACAACTCTTTTTACAAAGAATTGTATCCTATGAATTTTGAGGATCCATTGTTCCATATCCACCTTAATGTTGACTATCCATTTAATCTAACAGGAATACTTTATTTCCCAAAGATTTCTAAAACAATGGATTTACAAAAGGATAAAATTCAGTTGTATCAAAACCAGGTTTACATTACCGATAATGTTGAGAATATTGTTCCTGATTTCTTAAACATGCTTAAGGGTGTTATTGATTCTCCTGATATTCCTTTAAATGTTTCTCGTAGTTATTTACAAGCCGATGCTGCTGTAAAACGTATTTCGGGACACATTACTAAAAAGGTTGCCGATAAGCTTAATTCGATGTTTAAAGAAGATAGAGAAGATTTCCAACAGAAATGGGAAGATATCAAAATCATTATTGAATACGGAATGCTTTCGGAGCAGAAGTTTTATGATAAAGCAAAGAAGTTTGCATTGTTCCCTACTGTAAAAAATGAGTTTTTTACAATTGACGAATTAGTTGAAAAAACTAAGGCAAACCAAACTGATAAAGATGGCAATACTGTTATTCTTTATTCGGCAAATAAAGAAGCTCAACACTCTTATATTGAAAGAGCTGAGGAAAAAGGTTACGAGGTTGTGTTATTAGACTCTCCAATTGTTTCTCACCTTATTCAGAAAATTGAGCAAGAAAATGATAAGGTTAAATTTGTACGTGTTGATGCTGATGCAATTGATAAACTTATTGACAAAGATGAGCCTATAATTTCTAAACTTTCGAAAGAAGAAGAAGAAACTCTTAAGCCAGTTGTTGAAGGTGCTATTTCCGACTCGAAATATACTGTACAAATGGAAACTTTAGATTCGAAAGATTTACCATTTATTATTACAGTTCCCGAGTTTATGCGTCGTATGAAAGAACAAGCACAAACCGGTGGCGGAATGATGGGAATGGGTCAGATGCCAGAAATGTATAACCTTGTTGTAAATACAAACAACGAGCTTATTACAGAAATATTAAACGAAAAAGACGAAGATAGAAAAGGTAGATTAGTACGTCAAGGTTTTGATTTAGCAAAGCTTCAACAAAACTTATTACACGGTGCCGATTTAACTAACTTTATCCGCAGAAGTGTTGATTTAATTAAGTAATTAAATTAACTATATAAATATTTAACCCCTCCACTAATACTTTGTATTGGTGGAGGGGTTTTTTGTTGAAAAATATTTATACCTAACTATTAATTTTAAAAGTTAACTTTTAAAAAATCTTCTCTGAAACAAAACACCTCCTCTTTTTCTGAAAAAACCTTACAAAATAGTTACAATATTAATAATTTGTTACTTCTTACTGTAACACACTGTGCATCAATAAATTCAAAAACATAAAAGATATAGCATTTAATCTAAGCTATTTAATTTTTTATTTTACTGATTTTTAAAGTACTAAATTGATAATTACACATTGTTAATTATCAATTTAACGGAGTATTAAAACATTACACATTAAGTAAATATCCTTACAAAACCACCTATTAATCAATAAAACTTCGATACTTTAGTTATATAAATAACCAAAAAGTATATAATTATGAAAAAAGTGTTACTAACATTTTCTGCAATTTTAATAATTACAATCAGTTATGCTCAAAATTGGCAAGAGCTTACAACAATAACTAGCGCAAGTAATGGAAGTAGATTCGGATATTCTGTAAGCTTAAACTCTGCGGGAGATGTTGTTGCTGTTGGCGATTACGATAGTGATTTTAATGGAAATGATGCAGGGCATACCGAAGTTTTCGGTAATAACAATGAAACTTGGATATTAAAGGGTGATGAAATTATTGGAGAAGCTGCTAGCGATTTATCAGGATATTCGGTAAGCATTAGTGCCGATGGTAATATTATAGCTGTTGGTGCTCCTTGGAATGACGGTAAAAGTTTCGGTGGACATATTAGAATATTCGAACATGTTTCGGGTGTTTGGGCTCAATTAGGAAGTGATATTAATGGTGCATCGTGGGATATATCGGGTGGTAATGTAAGTATAAGTGCCGATGGTAAAACGGTTGCTTTATCGGCTAGTACATGCGATGATGGCGATAAGGACAGAGTTGGATATGTGAAAATATTTAATTTCAATAATAATAGATGGAATCAAAAAGGATCTACTTTACGAGGAGAAAATGAGTTTGATCAATTTGGTAATTCTATAAGTCTTAGTAATAATGGAAATAGCTTATCTGTTGGTGCTAAAAATGCAAATGATTATAAGGGATATGTAAAAGTATTCAATTTCAAAAATTCTACATGGGTTGAAACTTTTAAAAAAGAAGGTAATTTCTATCAAAACTTTATGGGTACTTCTGTAAGTTTAAATTCCGATGGAAGTATTTTGGCTATCGGATCGAAAGAAAAAGAAGATAACTCGCTTATTGTTGGATTTGCAAGTATCTATAAAAATGAAGATGGAGTTTGGAAACAAGTAGGCGGAGATATTAAATCGAACGGACAAAATCCAAACATAGCCAACAAAATTACTATAAACTCTACTGGAGATGTTATTGCAATATCCGAAAACTCTAACTCTTCAATTTATAAAAATTTAAATAATGTATGGACTAATGTTTACAATTCTGAAACCGAAACTAGCGATGTTAGCATTAATTACGCTGGAAACATTGTTGCATTTGGTTCAACTCAAAATAAAAATGTAACAATACTTAAAGAAGTTAATTACTTAAGCAATATTGATATTACACATAACAAGTGTAAACTTTACCCAAACCCAACAACCGGAAAATTTATTATAAACTCAGTGGGTGTTGCAGAAATAATTAACCCAAAAGGACAAGTTTTAAAAACTGTTGAATCGGCAAATAACAAAATAAATATTGATTTAAGTAATCAAGAAAAAGGGTTCTATTTT
>JAGLDK010000083.1 GCA_023145615.1 Ichthyobacteriaceae bacterium
CATTAACTATTACATTCTAAAAATGTCATAATACTCCTCGTCTAATTCCTTATCAATAACCTTTTCTTTAACTAAAACATCAAAATAATCTTTCACTTTAACTACTAATTCATCTCCACTAACATAATTAAAATTAACTCTATCAAGGAATAATTCTATTCTGTCGGTAGGTTGACGCATCATATCGAACGACAATTTTGCAGCTTCTATTTTATGATTATTTACCCAATTTATAGCACTTTTCAATTCTTCTAAAAACACATTTGCCAATTCAGGATTTTTTCTAACAAAATCGCCTTTAAAAACTAATCCGGCATTAGGAAAACTTCCAAATCCTGGATTTACTTCATTCCAAATTTCATTATACGACAATATAGAAACATGCTCTCCCCTATCTTGCATTATTTTTAAGGCATAACTTGCTTCAGGTTCTCTTAAAATTACGGTATCGGCTGTGCCATCTACAAAATCAGAATATATTTTTTCGGGTCTTCCAAAAGGTTTTCCATACACAAAATTAAAATCATCGGGGTTTAAGTTATTTGCTTTAATCAAATACTTAGTAATTTTTGCAGGAGGTGCCTCTTCAAACAACGGTGTATGTATATCTTCTCCTATTAAATCTTTAAAACCTGTTGCGTTTTTACGAGTAAGCACAACAAAATTATCCCAAACAAACAAAGCAGGTATTTTTATATCAGCACTCTGAAGTTTTATTGATGTAATTAGTGCCGAAAAACTTATATCGGCTTTTCCATTTGTAATCCATGCTAAATGTTTTTCGGTTTCTTCCCAAACCTTCAACTCTTTTATAGCAATATTTTTTCTTATTTTTTCGGACTGTAACAAACGCATTATTACAGGGTAAGCAACCGGAGTAGCCGATTGTATTACAACTTCTGTTTTGTTACTTGCAACTGTTTCACCATCATCAACTACAGGTGTTTTATATAAATACACCCAAATTTCACTATCTGATTTATGCTCGGTAACATACTCAAATCCCATTTCGGTAAGCATATTTATAATCGGAAATGGTTCGAAACGCTGAATTAAAACAAACCCATCATTCTCGGCTGTTGCATAAGATTTTTGTATAATAATATCAAACGGATCAGTTTGCATTGTTCTTACATCAAGCTTTTCGAAATTATCTTTTCGTTCTTTCCAATTTACATCCTCCTCTTTTTTACTAGGATTAAAAATTGAAATTCTATACTCTCTAGTACTTTCTATATTCTGATAATATCCAAGTCCTTCAATTGTATTAATCAACTCAATAGGCTCTTTTACCGAAATAAAAACAATATTCTCCTGTCCTTTTAGTTTCGAAACTTTTTCAATTAACTCCAACATACTATCGTTGTTGTAAATATATCTCTCGTCCGATTCGTCCCAGTTAATTTCTCTACTATACGATACCACCTTACTAATTGAACTATCCTTAATACACTCGGGTGCACTTTTTTGTAACTTATCAATAGCTCCAATTTCAGCATTTAGTAAATGCAAAATTTCACATATCGAAATTCCTGTAGCTTTAGCTGCATCGTTAAAAGAAGCAAATCGGGCTAAGGTATTATACATTACAGGATTCAATAATTTACTAAACTTATCCGAAAAATCAGTCAAAATTTCTTTCAACTCAGGGTGTTTATCCAATACCTCCTTTACATTACTGTTTCCTAATATTGGCTGGTTTGCGTTTTGTTCTTTGTTTTCTTCTTTGTTTTCGTCCTCCTGAACTTCAACATGCTCAATAGCACTAACCGGACAAATATCTAATGCTTCTTCGCATTTATTTTCTTCATCAATATTTTCTGGTTGCTTTTTTATAATAGCAATACCACTCCCCATTTCGAAATTAGCACTCGCTACTTCCTCACAGGCATTACACGAAATACACTCTTCAGTAACTTTATATATTTTCATAATTTTTTTCTCTTAGGTTAAATAATTAAGCAATTCTCAATAAAAATTAATTGCCTTACTTATTTTTAGTTTTTGAAATAAATAATTTTATAATGAAATAAAACACTATTTAGATTTATTATAAATACACGACAAAGAAACATTTTATTTATCAGAAATACTATCTTATTTTTAATTAATCTAATTAACCACAGCAACTCATTACATACCATAACCTTTTTACTAAAGTTTAAATACGAGTTTACTATTAGGTTCTCTGATAAATACCGTGATTTGATAAATTTTATATTGTTAAATATAATCTGAGTTATCTATCTAAAAATATAAATTTATATTTATTACAGTTCTGCAAAACAAAAAAAGCACATTTAAAACTTGATTACTCAAACTTTAAATGTGCTTTTTTTATGCAAAATATTATCCATTTTACACTAAAAAAGTATAAAACCAAATACTTCTATTTCATATGATTTCTTGGCGATTCGCCATAATGTTTCATAAAGCAAGAAGAAAAATATTTTGGATTATTAAATCCTACAGCGTATGCAATTTCAGAAATACTGTATTTACCGTTTTTAAGTAATTTACTAGCTACATCTAATCTAATATTTCGGATATAAATATTAACTGAAAAACCAGTTAAATTCTTTAGCTTTTTATACAAGTTACTTTTACTAAGCCCTAACTCGTTTGCTAAAATATCTCCTGTAATATCAGTATCAATATTCTTCTCTACATATTCTACTATCTTTTTTAAAAGATCATGATCAAGTTCGTTTATCTTAATTCCTTCGGGTATTGGCTTTGTATCTGAAGCAAATTTACTAACCAAGTTTTTTCTAGTTTCAATTACATTAGATATTCTCAGCTTAAGACTTGCCAAATTAAAAGGCTTATTAATATAATCGTCGGCACCTATGCTTAACCCTTCTAATTGTTGAGCTTCATCTGTTTTTGCAGTTAATAAAAACACAGAAACATGACTAGTATTTATATCTGTTTTTAATTTTTTACACAACTCAATACCATCCATAATAGGCATTGCTATATCACTTAAAATTAAACTCGGAGAATTTGTTTTAGCTAATTCTAACCCTTCTTTTCCATTAAAAGCCGATAATACTTTATAATCGTTACTCAGCTCGTTAAGTAAAAAATCATTTAAGTCTTCATTATCTTCAACAATAATTATTAGCTCTTTATGTTCTTCGGTCTTACCTGTTTTATTAGGTAATTCTAATTTATCATCTTTTTCATCAATAACCGAAAGCATACTTTTAGAGTACTTATAGGTTATCTCTTTTTCTCCTTCCAATCTAAATTCTTCCTCTTCAAAACATTCTTTTTCAAACGGAAGAAACACGTCAAAACTTGTTCCTTTATCAACCTCAGTATCTACGTTAATTTTTCCTCTATACGCTTTAACTAAAGAATCGACTAAAGACAAACCAATACCTGAACTTATATTTTTAGATGTTGTTTTTCTTTCTATTTGATAAAAACGATCAAATATAAATTTTACTTTTTCTTTAGGTATTCCTCTTCCAGTATCTTTTACTTTTATACACATCATTGATAAAGAGTTGTATGATTTAACTTCATACAATTCTAATTCAACTGTTCCTCCCTCTGGTGTATAGTTAATTGCGTTAGAAAGCAAGTTATATAGTATTTTTTCTATTTTATCGCTATCAAAATAAACATTACCATTTTTAATAATGTTACTAAATTTAAGTTCTACATTTTTAGCGTTAGCGTAACCTTCAAATAAATTAAATATTTCTTCTATAAATTCAACAATATTACCTTTAGCTACCAAAAGTTTAAGTGTAACCTGTTCGGCTTTCGGCAATTCTAATAACTGAGTAATTAAATTAAATAACCTTTTACTATTTCTGTCAATAATTTTAAGGTTCTTCTGTACCAACTCAGTGTCGTTATAGTCGTTTAAACTTAAAAGTTTTTCGGTAGGACTTAAAATTAACGAAAGTGGAGTACGAAATTCGTGCGAAATATTTGTGAAAAAATGTATTTTTTTCTGATCTAAATCATGTGCTTTTTCCGATAGTTCAATTATTTTTTCATTGTTCTCTTTTAGCTCATCGTTAATTACTTTAAGCTTAGCAGTTCTCTCTTCAACAGTAATTAATAATAATTTTTTCTGCTTCTCTAAATTTCTAGCGTAGAATATAAAATATACAAAAACAAGTAATAATATTATACTTAAAATAGTAATCTTAAACCATAATGTTTGCCAAAACGGAGGTTTAATCTCTATTTTTAAAACTGTTGGATTATTCGACCATCTGTTATCAGTAATTGAATTATCAATAATTAAAGCGTAGTTACCAGGGTTTAAATTAGAAAAACTTATTGAGTGATGGTTCGATTTTATTTCAACCCAATGTTTATTATAACCATGTAGCTTATAACGAAATTTGGTATTATTTGACTCTTGAAAATCGGATGATGCAAAGTTTATATTAATAATTTTATCATTATTACTAAGCGTAATTTTTTTGGTGTACGATATATCTTTGCTTAAAATTACATTACCGTTTACGGTATCGTTTATACCAACATATTTATTATTTATTTTAATATCGGTAATAAACACACCTCCATTAGATACTGTGTTTTTAATTTCATCAGGGTTAAAGTAAGTAATACCATTTGTACCCCCAAAATACATTATACCATCTTTGTTTTTAAAATAAGCACCTTCGTTAAATTCATTACCCTGAATACCATCTTGTTCAGTATAACTTTTTATGGTATTATTTCCAGGGTTAAACTTTACCAATCCTTTAAGTGTACTAGCCCAAATATTACCACTTCTATCTTCTAAAAGTCCTAACACTGTATTACTTAGCAAACCATTACTTTTATTGTACACTTTAAAAGTATTGTTCTTTTTATTAAACAATATTAAACCAGTATCTGTAGCAAGCCAAAGCGAATTAGTGTTGTTGTATATTGTTGGTTCTAAAATAGCTCTAATACTATTTTGAGTAGTGTAATTTGTATCAATATGAGAAGTAAATTTCTCATTTTTAGGATTAAAACTAACCAACCCTTTATAAGTACCTATCCAAATTGTTTTGTGTTCATCTTCTATAATAGAATATACAGTTTGCTCATTAATTTCATCTTTATCGAAATCAGTATAATGCTTAAACGATTTTCCATCTTCATTAAGTTTATACAATCCCATATTGTATCCTCCTACATAAACCTCATCGGATTTAGTAACACAAATAGCTCTGGTTGACCAACCAGAAAACGAAGTTTTATCGGATGGATTATGATGATAGTTTAAGAATTTATTTTTTGCAACATCGTACTTACTTATTTTATAATCGAACGACCCAAGCCATAAATCATGATTTTTAGTTTCTACTATATTTCCAATTAATTTTGCACTTAATTTTTTAGAATATTCGTACGAAATATTATGTTTTATAATTTTATAATTATTTAATGTTTTTGTAGTTTTTTTTGCTAAATCAATTTTATTTAGCGTTTGAGATGTTCCTACCCAAAGATTATCTTTATAATCTTGATAAATAGAATACACATCGTTATCAGTAATATGTAAACTATTTGTAGTTGATGTATTTATTGATTTAAACTTACTTGTTTTTGTATTTATTTTATACAACCCAAGTTTTTTACTACCCAAATAAACAACATTGTTAACCGCATATAAAATATTTACAGGAACACTACTTAACGATATATTTGAAGTTTTATTTTGAACAAATCTATTATACTCCGATAAGGTACTATTAAACAAGTATAAAAAATGTTTGTTACTTGATGTATAATCCTTCGATACCCATATTTGACCTTTCGAATCTTCTACAATGTTATTGATTTCCGATTTTTCAATTTCCTTTACTCTATCAATAATAATTTCATGCTTATTATTGTATAGTTGATATAAGCCTTCAGTAGTACCTAATAATATTTTTTTTGATGTTTCAACTATCTCAAGTATCGCCAATTCAACCTTACTATTAGCATACTTATTAAAGTAAGCAGTAAACTCTACAGGAGTTTTACTATTAGAGTTTTTAATAACAAACAATCCACTATTAATAGTTCCTATTAATATAGTTCCATTTTTTAAAGATTTAATTTTAGAAATTTGAGGTTGTATATTGTTGTTTAGTTCTGTTGTTATTATTCTTTCAATGCTACCAGTTTCTTTATTCAATCTATTTAATCCATTGTAAGTACCAATCCATAAATTTCCAAATTTATCTTCGGCAATACTTGTAACAGAATTATCGCTTAAACTATTAACATTGTTTTTGTTATACTTATAGGTTGTAAAATTGTTAGTTTTTCGGTTAAACTTATTTAAACCTTTATTTGATGTAATCCATAAAACGTTGTTGCTATCTTCGAAAAACTTAACATATTTAGATCCTGATATTGATGTAGGGAAAACATTACTCGAAATGCTATTTTCGTCGTTATTATCGGGATTGTAAGTTGTAAAAATACCTGTTTCTGGATTAAAACATTCTACTCCTCCCATATAATAACTAATCCAAATATTATTGAACGAATCTTTATACAGATTACGTATATTATTTTTAAGAGGTGTTTTATTTGATTTACTAGCGTAGTAGTTTTTAAAATCATAACCATCAAACCTGTTTAACCCATTTTGAGTGGCAATCCATAAAAAACCCTTATCATCTTTTACAATACTTGTAATTAAAGAATGAGATAATCCATCTTTGGTATTGTAATTTTCATACTTAACCGAAGTTGTTTGACTACTTAATGTTTGAGTGTAAATCAACAAAAACACTAGTAGTAATCTGTTGTGTTTTAAAAATCTAAACATGTTTTTTGGCTGTTTTTTTGATGCAACAAGAATATAACAATAAAAATTAACTACAAAATGTTTTTATTTTTAGATGACATATTATTAATTATAAAATAATATGATATACTTCTTAGGGTATATGTTATACATTTTAAATGATTAATTAATATAATTTAGTTTTATGAAAAACACATTTATAAAACTTTTAGTGACTTTGTTACTGATAATATCAATTTCAGCTAAATCTCAAGATTATTCAAAAAACAAAGTCGTACCTCTTACTGCTGTTGTTAGCAATAGCCCACCTTCAATTACTTTAAATTGGACCGAAAACACAAGTAGAGGAAACTACTATATAATTAAACGAAAAGTAAAAGGAAAAAACGTTTGGAATAGCACCACTGTAACGCTAAATACGGGCAATACAACTTTTACCGACTATAGAGCAGTTGTAGGTGTATCGTACGAATACACAGTTGAAAAAACTGATGATGAGGCGGGTAATTTTGTAAATTCGTGGGGCTACATAAATGCTGGAATAGAATATCAGTTAGATTACAACAAGGGAGATATGTTGTTATTAATTGATGCAGATGTTTCAGAAGCAATAAGCACTAAAGTAAATGAACTAAAAAATGATTTATACAAAGATGGGTGGATGGTTACTACTGTAAATGTTAAATCATCGCTATCGGCTATTGAAGTAAAGGAAATAATAAAAAGTAAATATGCTACTTTACCAAATCTTAAATCTCTTTATATTTTAGGACATGTTGCGGTACCGTACTCTGGAAATATTATGCCCGATTCACATATTGATCATTTTGGTGCTTGGGTAGCAGATAGTTATTATGCCGATTTAGATGGTGTTTGGACAGATAATGCAGTTAACAATACAATGGCCAGAGGTACAATAAACGACAATGTACCAGGAGATGGTAAATTCGATCAAAGTTACATTCCATCGAAGTTAGAATTAGAAGTTTGTAGAGTTGATTTTAGTAAATTAACATCGTTTAAACTAACCGAATCGGAGCTTATACAAAAATATTTAACTAAAGCTCACGAATTTAAGGTTGGAAACTACGTGCCAAAAGAACAAGGACTATACGATAATGAATTTCCTACTCTAGACGAAGGCTTAGCTCAGAATGCAATCAGAAATTTTACTCCGTTTTTTGGCGAAGAAAACTTAAAGGAAATAGGTTATTTTCAATCACTTACATCCGATAGCTATTTATGGTCGTACGGTTGTGGAGGTGGAAGCGACTCTGCTGCTGCTTTCTTAAATTACAATGCAACGGCAGGAATAGATGTTGTACTACTTACGTCTGACATTGTAAAAACAGAAGCAGAAGCTGTTTTTACAATGTTGTTTGGAAGTTATTTTGGAGATTGGAATAAGTACAACAACTTAATGAGAGCAATGTTGGCAAATGGAAAAACACTATCTGTTGCATGGGCTGGTCGTCCAAACATGCATTATCATACAATGGCACTTGGAGAAAATTTAGGTTATTCTGCTAAAATGTCGATGGATAAAGATTCGGGTTACAGAAACACTTATCATGGAAAAGAACAAACACATGTTTCTCAATTAGGAGATCCTTCGTTACGTGCATATTACGTAAAACCAGCTTCCGATTTATCAATTACAGTTAACACAAATAGTACCGATATATATTGGACAGCTAGTAATGATAAAACTATTAATGGTTATAATGTTTACCGAAAAACAACAAATAGTTTATGGAGTAAATTAACAACTAATATTGTTACAACAACTAATTATAAAGATGAGAATGTAAATTCAGAGTACGAATATGAGTACATGGTTAAAGCTGTTAAATTAAAAACAAACAGTAGTGGTAGTTTTTATAACGAAAGTTTAGGTAGCATATTAGAAAATAATTTAAGTGTTACAGAAAACAAATTAATGAAAATTAACATATCTCCTATTCCTGTAAATAACACTTTAAATATATCATCAGAATACATTATTACCAAAACAATTGTTAAATCTACTACGGGGGCAACTGTTTTAAGTAAAAAAACACATTCAAAAGTTTTACATCTTAATGTTAACAATCTTAATAGTGGTGTTTATTTATTGATAATTGAAACTAAAAAAGGAAATATAATTAAAAAAATAATAAAGAATTAAAATAATTAACTGCTATCTACTTAGCAATAAAACACTTAGAAAATACCATACTTTATATATAAAATGCTGTACTATAAAACATGCTGCACACTATACTTTTGAATTATTATAATTACAGAATAATTGTGGTTGTTGCTAATAACAATTATGTTGTTAATAAAAAATGGTATTATATTTTATATTAATAACAAGTAACTAATAATATTTTTAAATTACTTGGTTGTACGTAATTTAATTAAATAGTGTTTTTTTTGGTTTGAGTATAAAAAAGGGTAGTTGATTCGTTATGTTTTTAACTACCCTTTTTTTTTAAAAAAAAGTTGATTGATAAAATAATATTTATATATAATTAAGATGAATTTTAAGGAACAATTAAATGTAGTTAACTCTCAGTACAACGAGTTAACCACAAAGAAAAATAGCGAGAACAAAGAATCATATAATGGTATTTTTTCTCGTTACACAAACCCAGTACTTACATCAGAGCACATTCCTTTAGATTGGCGCTTTGATTTAAACGAAGAAACTAATCCTTACCTAATGGAAAGAATTGGTTACAACGCTGTATTTAATGCTGGAGCAATTAAACTTAACAATAAGTATGTTGTTGTTGCAAGAGTTGAAGGAAATGATAGAAAATCATTTTTTGCTGTTGCCGAAAGTGATAACGGTATTGATAACTTTAAGTTTTGGGATTTTCCGGTGGTAATGCCTGAAACTGAAGAGCCTGATACTAACATATACGATTTACGTGTTATTGAGCACGAAGATGGTTGGATTTATGGAACTTTTTGTTCGGAAAGAAAAGATACTAGTGCACCAGAAGGTGATACTTCTACTGCAACTGCAAGCGCAGGTATTGCACGTACTAGAGATTTAAAAACATGGGAAAGACTTCCTGATTTAATTACTTACTCTGGACAGCAACGTAATGTTGTTTTACACCCTGAGTTTGTTGATGGAAAATATGCTTTCTACACACGTCCTCAAGACGGATTTATCG
>JAGLDK010000084.1 GCA_023145615.1 Ichthyobacteriaceae bacterium
GTATCCAAAATTTTAGTATCCAAACCTTTAACCAAATCAACAAAATATGCTGTTTTAGTAGCCACTGCACTCATACGTTGCATAATATTTAGTACCAAACGTTCGGCTTTTAATATTGATAAAGATGACCCTTCAACTTCAAAAACAATATCTCCATACTTTACCGGAGTACCTTCTTTTATTAAAGTATTTACCTTTATGTTGTTATCAACATAATTAAAAACCTTTAATGCAGCTTCAATACCTGCAATAATACCATCTTCTTTAACTAATAATTTAGCCTTTCCTTGTGCTTCTGCCGGAATACTTGCAAGCGATGAATGATCTCCATTTCCTACATCTTCTCTTATGGCATTTTCTATTATAATATCAAGTTCTTTCTGTAAATCCATTTGTTGCTTCTTTATAAAGAGTATTTGTTTTAAGCAGCAAAAATAAATAATAAACTCAATTATGTTGAATAGTTTGATATAATATTAATTTTGCTGTAAAATTAATATTAAGGTGTTTGTTGTTGGTGGTGTTTAATTTTCTTCAGTACATAGCTTTTATCAATGTTGAAGATGGTTTTAAGTTAATATTTGTATTTATTTAGTTGAATGCTTTTTTTGCATAAAAGAAAGTATTTTGATAGAAAAACACATAATTTAAAGTTTAAGTACTGTTTGTAAAATAGAAAACCAACAATTAATATAAAACAACCAAAATATTGTTTTCTGTAATTGATGTTGAATTTATAATTTTATATAAAATAAAATAATTTTGTATTATGAAAAAAATAGCAATGATTCCGGCACGATTTGCCGCATCTCGTTTTCCGGGAAAGCTAATGCAGATGTTGGGCAGTAAAACTGTAATACTACGAACTTACGAAGCCGCTGTAAATACAGGTCTTTTTAACGAAGTATATATTGTTACTGATAGTGATGTTATTGCCGAAGAAATAAAAAAACACGGTGGAAATGTAATTATGAGTAAGGCTAATCATGAAACAGGAAGCGATAGAATTGCTGAAGCTGTAGAGCAAATGGATGCTGATATAGTTGTAAATGTACAGGGAGATGAACCTTTTATCAATAAAGAATCGTTAGCTAAGGTTTTGGCTGTTTTTGACGAAGATGAAGATGAAAAAATAGATTTGGCATCAATTATGTTAAATATTACCGAACCCGATGATATTAGTAATCCTAATAACGTAAAAGTTATTGTTGATGCCGAGAATTTTGCAATGTACTTTTCTCGTTCTCCAATTCCTTTTTATCGAGATAAAACTATCAATGTAAAATATTATAAGCACATAGGTATTTATGCTTTCAGAAAACAGGCTTTGCTTGATTTTACAACCATGCCGATGTTAATGAACGAAGCTTCGGAAAAAATAGAGGCAATTAGGTATTTAGAGTATGGTAAAAAAATAAAAATGGTTGAAACTAACGAAGTAGGGATAGGAATAGATACTCCCGAAGATTTAGAAAAAGCTAAAAAGTTACTTAATGAGTAGTTTGCAGTTATAGTTACAATATTAATAGTTGCAATTATTGTTACAAGTATTAATATTATTGTTGTAATGGTTACTGAAATAATAAAATAACAAGTTACTTAGTGTAAGTATTTTACTTGTAGTGTTTTGTTTTAATGTGTTTTATTGGAAGTTTGTATTTTGTATGTGGTCTTTAAATCATTGATTTATAAAGGTTTGAAAGTTAAATTAGTTATTTGTCATTACATATTAGTATGTGTGTTAATGCAATGCTAAAAAGTATTAGTTTTGCCGAAAATTTATAGCACATGTTTGAAGGGTACTCGACGGAATTTAAAAAGAACTTAAAAATAGCTTATCCAGTAATGTTGGGTCAGTTAGGACAGGTTACAGTAGGTATTGTTGATAGTTTAATGATTGGTAAATTGGGTACAAGTAGTTTGGCTGCTGTATCGGTTGCCAACGGAATATTTTTTGTAATATTGATGTTCGGTATCGGATTATCAGTTGCAATTACTCCACTTGTAGCCGAAGCTGTTGGTGGAAAAGATAGCAAAAAAGCTGGAAAAATATTTTCTCATGGATTGGTTTTAAATACCATTATGAGTATTATTATGACTTTAGGAATAATTGTAGCAATGCCGTTGTTGTATAAAATGAGTCAGCCGGTTGAGGTTATTGATATGGCAATTCCATACCTTCAAATAATTACACTTTCGTTTATTCCTTTAATGATTTATCAATCAATGAAGCAGTATGCCGAAGGACTTTCGTTTACAAAACCTGGTATGTATGCTACATTAATTGGTAATATGGTAAACGTTGCGCTTAACTACGTTTTTATATTCGGAAAGTTTGGAGCTCCAGAATTAGGACTTGTTGGTGCAGGTATTGGAACTTTAGCATCAAGAATTGCAATGATGGTTGTTGTGTATATGTTTATAACAAAACAAAAAGCATTTAAAGAAAGTTTATCTCATTTTTCGTTAAAGAATTTAGAGAAAACAGTGTTTCAGAAATTAGCAAAAATAGGGGTGCCTACCGGATTACAGTTGGTGTTTGAAGTTGGTGCATTTGTGGCAGTAGTATTTATTGCCGGATTAATATCGAAAGAAGATATGGCAGCAAACCAAATTGCACAATCTTTAGTATCGGTTAGTTATATGTTGGCGTCAGGTTTCGGATCGGCAGCAACAGTACGAGTAGGAAATCAGTTAGGAGAAAAGAATTACTCAATGCTTAAAAAATCAGGTATATCAAACATGGTATTGGTAACAATTATGATGGTTATATTTGGTGTATTCTTTGTGTTTAGCGGAGGACTTTTACCATCGCTTTATAGCAATGATTCTAATGTAATTTCAATTACGGCATCGTTATTAGGTATAGCAGCATTGTTTCAAATATCCGACGGTATACAAATTGTAGGTTTAGGTGCATTACGTGGATTGCAAGATGTAAAAATACCTACTTACCTTACTTTTGTTGCTTATTGGGTAATTGCATTACCTGTAGGTTATTATTTTGCAATTAATTTAGAATTTGGTGCAAAAGGACTTTGGATAGGGTTAGGAATAGGATTAACTTTATCAGCAATATTTAACGTATGGCGTTTTTTAAGTATCAGTAATAAATTAATTGCTGAACAAAAAAATGAAACATATAAAATGGCAGCATAGTTTATACTGTTATTATTTAATATAAAGTTTATAACATAAAACAATATTATATATGGAACTTCCAAAATTCATGTTAGCTGATAATTCAGAATTTCAAGATGATGTTTTTATTCTTCATACCGATTTCCCACGTTTTGTGGTTAATTTAGTAACCGAAGATATTGAATGGTTCGACGATGTTGCCGGAGAAGATAAAGATGAATTAGCCGATGAGGTTGAGAAATTGGTTGTTGATGCCGAAAGATTTTATCAAGAAGAAATAGAAAAATATCAAGAAGAAGAATAAATTATTTTGTAATTATTCATCTTTCATTTTGCTGTTGTTTATGCAGAATAAATAAGTAGAAATACCAAAAACCACTGATTAGTTTCAGTGGTTTTTTTTGTTTTATAGCTGTAGTTGTAGTATTTTTTAGTTTGTTAATAACACGCTGATAATCATAGGTTTTTATAGTTTAATATTGTTGTAATATAAATTGTAAGCAATATGTATTTTAATGCAAAAACATATAATTATCAGTTGTTTAACTATTTATTATTACTTTATAATTAACCATTATTTAACGCAGATAAAAAAAAGAAAATGAATTACAAAAAAATTATACTTATTACATCTGTTTTATTGTTAATACTATTAATTGTTGTTTTATTATCTGCACCAACTTTTGTTAAAAATTACATTAATAAAAACGGAAAAGAACTTGTTGGTAGAAAAATTTTGGTTGATGAGTTTTCTTTTAATTTTATTAATGGAGAGGCAGATATACAAAATTTTAAGATGTATGAAGAAGATGAAAAAACAATTTTTGTAAAAATAGATTCTCTGCATTTAAATTTAATAATCAATAAATTATTTTCGAAAGAAGTTTATGTAGAAAGTCTGTATATTTCTGAGCCTGAAGTAAATTTTTCGATTAAAAACAAAGTATTTAATTTTAAATCTCTATCGTCAAATAAAAATACAAAATCAGAAAAGGATAAAAACTCTAAGCATAAAAAATCAACATTCAAATACTCTTTAAATAATTCGGAAATAAAAGGAGGTGTTTTAAAATACACAAATCATGATAAGAATATAAATCATAAAATTGAAAAATTAAATTTCAAATTGCCTCAAATAGTTTTAGGAGAAGTAGATGCCGATGCCGTTATTGACTTTAAATTGGCAAATGGAACTATTTTGGCAAATGTAAATTATGTTGCTGAAACTGGAGATTTTAATTTAGACATAAAAATAAATAAACTTAATGTGCATGAGGCAATGCCTTATTTAGAGCCTAAAATTATTCTATCTGATATGCAAGGAGATTTATCTGCATCAATAATAATGAAAGGAAATACATTAAATCCGGCTGATTTAATTTTTAATGGACGTGTTGAATTAAACTCGTTGAATGTGATTGATAGTACGGATTTAAAATTTTTGTCGATAAAACAAATCAAGTTAAAGGTTGATAAAGTTGATTTAGAAAAAATGAGATTTAATATTGATTCGGTTTACATACATAAGGCCGATTTTGTTTATCAGCAATATAAATTAATAACAAATATTGATAGGCTGTTTTACGATGCAGCTCAAGATGTGTCGAGCTCGGTTGAAGATTCTGTGGCAGTTACTAAAGATGTTACAGTTAAATGGAGGGTAAATAATTTGCATTTAGATAAATCGTCGATTGATTTTACAGATTATTCTTTAAATCCAAAAAACTTCAACTATAAATTATTTAATATTGATATAAAAGGACAAGATGTAGCACTTGGAAATGATGTAAAATTTAAATTATTGTCTGATACACCAAATGGTGGTAAGTTAAATGCTGATATATCAACCGACCCTGGAAATACTCGTAATGGTTGGTTTAATTTGTATTTAACAAATGTTGTTACGAAAGATTTTTCTCCTTATTCGGTTTATTATTTTGCATTTCCAATAACGGGGGGTAAGTTTAATTTTGAAGTAAAAAATAAAATAAAAGATAATTATATAAGAAGTATGATGGTTTTAGATGCTTACGGAACTAAAATTGCGGATAAAGATAAATCAGTTAAGGCTAAAAATAATGTGCCATTAAAATTGGCTGTAGTAGCTTTAAGCGATAAAGATAAACGTATAAATTTTAAGGTTCCGATGCATGGTGATTTAAACGATCCGGAGTTTAGTTATGGTAAATCGATTTTAAAAGTTATTACAACTTTGTTGGTTAAAGTAGCAGCATCGCCTGTAAATTTACTTGCAAAAGGTTTGGGGGTTGATAAAGAAAAAATAAAAACTATTAAAATTGATGAGCTTAAATACGAACTTGGACCCGAACAAACCACTAGGTTAGACTTAATAATAAAGTTATTAAACGAAAAAGAAGAGTTAAAAGCCGATGCAAAATTGTATGTTGATGTTGATGATGAGAAGGGGGAAATGGCTGTTGTTCGTGCAAAATCGAGATTTTATTTAAACAAGCTTTATAAAAATGATACGTTATATGTTAAGTTAACCGATCCGGATTATGCACAAATTGATGAAATTGATATTAATAACGAAAATTTAACAAACTATTTAGTTAGTAAATTAAATATTAAAGCTGATAGTTTAAATAATAAGGAAATGTGCAAACTTTTAGTGCCAGCAAAAGAAGTTGATAATTTGTATGATGATTTAAATAGGTTAAGAATTGAAAAGGTTAAATCTTATTTAAGTAAAGTCGATTCGGTAAGGGTATATGTTTCGTCGGAATTGTTTGATAAAAAAATAATTGGCGATCCTTATTTCGAATTTGATTACAGGGTAGGGGAGTGATGTTTTTTTTTATGTTGTTTCTTGTGCAGTTTCTAAAATAATAATTCCGAACTTTGCATTGAAAATTTAATAAATATGATTGTATTTAACGACGAGTATTATATGAAATTGGCTTTGCAAGAAGCTGAAAAAGCATCTGAAATAGGGGAGGTGCCTGTTGGAGCAATAGTTGTTGCAAACGACAGAATTATTGCCCGAACTCATAATTTAACCGAAACATTAAACGATGTAACAGCTCATGCCGAAATGCAGGCTATAACTGCAGCATCTGATTCGATTGGAGGAAAGTATTTGAAAAATTGCACAATGTATGTTACAATGGAACCGTGCCAAATGTGTGCTGGAGCATTGTATTGGAGCCAGATTAATAGGGTAGTTTTTGGCGTATCAGATCCTAAAAGAGGTTATAGAGCAATGGGAACACAGGTGCATCCTAAAACAAAAGTAGATTTTGGAATAATGGAAGAAGCATGTTCTGAGATAGTTAAAAGTTTTTTCAAGAAAAAAAGATAAATTATTTATTATACCACTTGCATAACCGAAAAAGTGTACTATATTTGC
>JAGLDK010000085.1 GCA_023145615.1 Ichthyobacteriaceae bacterium
TAATAATAACATAAAGGAGATACACAAAATACAACACAGTACTTATTGAAAAATAAATAAAACTTACATCAGATGAACAAAGTATACGAATCGGCTTTTAAATCAACATTAAAAAAAGCAACGCAATTAATAAAAAACAAATCACGAATAACAAACTTATTAGTGGATGCAAGTAAAAAAATAACATTAAACAAATCGTCGTTATTAAATATTAAAGACGATTTGCTAATTTTAATAAAATTAATTTCATCGTGGGTAAAAGGGGATTATAAAAATATTAGCAACACTACTATTGCAACTGTAATAGCAACAATATTATACTTTGTTAACCCAATTGATATTATTCCTGATTTTACACCTTTAATTGGCTATACCGACGATGCAACTATATTACTTTATGTGCTAAGTAAATTAAGCGATGAACTTGAGGAGTTTAAAAAATGGAATAAATTAAATTAATTGAAAAAAATCATCAACCACAACACCTTCTGTAATTTTTGGCATATCAACAACAACCTGAGGATACCCGAATTTTTTCAAAAACATTTTAAACACATTTTTAGAGTCTGCAATAATTTGCTCGCTACTATCAACATACAAATTATAAATAATACCCTTTACCTCAACACCTCTACTATGCAATAAATCAAGAGTCATTAAAGTATGATTTATACTTCCTAATTTGGCAGAACTCACCAAAATTACCGGATACTTTTTTTCTTGTAAATAATCTAATGTACTATAACTACCTACCAACGGAACGTACACCCCTCCTACTCCTTCAAGCAAAACGGTTTCATATTTATTTTCTAATACCTTTGTTGCTTCCGATATTTTATTAATATCAATTTCTACATTTTCCATACTTGCCGACAAATGCGGAGATGCTGGAAACTTAAAAATATACGGACAGGTTAATCCTGTTTCATCTTCCTCAAAAGATTCTACACCCATTAAATTACGATGCGTTTCAATATCTTCCGAAACATTTAAGCAACCTGTTTGTGCTAACTTTTGAGTAATTACGTTTACTCCTTTACTTAATAAAAATTTTGCCAACAATCCTGTGGCTATTGATTTACCTGCATCAGTGTCTATTCCGGCTATAAAATATGTCGACATTTTTTTTCAATTATAATTCTACAATAAGTAATACTTAATCTACTTTCGTTTTGCTATAAAATACATTGGATGATAAGTTAAACTAACACCCTCTTTATTTTTAAAATATTCGGAATACTCCTTTTCGAACTTGGCAAAACTAAACTTTTTGTCTCCGCTTAATAATGCGTTAACTCCTGTTTTTTTCATGTGTTTTAATACTTCAAAAGAACTAGGGAATCGTAGTGTTTGAATAGTTTCGGAACTAAACAAAATTTCGTAATCATTCTCTAAAACATTTTCAATTTCCTCCATGGTTTTATATTTTAAACCAAGTCCGGTAACTTTTTTAATTTCCTTAAAGTTCTTTTCTCCGAAAATTGAAAATACTAAAAATCCATCTTCGGCAAGCATATTACTATACTTACTTAAAGTTGATTGAAAATTATTGAACCACTGAAATGTTGACCCCGATATTACTAAATTTAGTTTATGTTTTAAATCTGGCAAATTTTCGGCATCGGCATCAATAAACTCAAAAGATTTTACACCTGTATAACAATTAGCAATTACATCGGCATAATTATTAGTAATATCGTTGCTAATTACATTTGTAGTTTTAAGTTTTTCGGCTACCTGATTACTTACAAAACCGGTTCCGCAACCAATTTCTAAAATATTACTATGCTCTATTCCACAAAACTTTATTAAATAATCAACCAACTTTTCGGCCATTATTTTTTGCACTTTGGCTTCAATATTATAAGTATCGTAATTTTTAGAAAATCTATTTTTAATCAACTCTTTTTTATTCATTATCGAACTAAATTTTACAATTACAAAACAGGTTTATAAGTTTGCAATACTATCCCAATTATTCCACAAATAAAACGGAAAATGAGGTGCATTTAATTCTACAATCTCTGTTTTATTTAACCAAAAATTAACCTGATTTTTTGTAGGAGTAATTATATCTTCATCTCCAATACAAGCTTTATCGAAAGTTATTTCGGGCATTGGCAAATTAGCAATATTGGTTTGCAAATAAATTAATTCTTCTTTCTGATCATCAAGAGTTCTAATTGATTTATGTTTCCTGAACTTATCTGGAACTTGCATGTTATTCCACATACGTTTAAAAAATTTAACCCTGCCAACTGGTCCAAAAAAGTTAATTGTTGATTGATATACATTTGTTAAAATTCCAAAATCATCATCTATAGGTTTTAGTGTTCCGTTTATGGCAGTTTTTTTCTGAAATTTAACATTGCAATTTTGCAACTGCACACCAGCTACCCACGTACCCATTGACCAAGTTATTAAATCAACCTGTTTATATTTTAATGCAATACTTTCAAGTTCGTTATCAAGCAATAAAGTTTGGTATTGATAATACATTAAAACATCATATTCTAACGATTCAATTTCCTGAAAAATTGTATAATCCATTCCCCAACCACTAAAAAACACAATTAATTTTTTGTTATTATTTTTATGCAACCAATGTTTTTTCATTTCAAATTTAATTTTTACCTGAATATTGGGTGCAAGTTGCAGAATAAATATGCGTATACAACATTTATAGGTTGTTTATTTCAACTAAATATGATTAAAATTATAGTAATTAAACCAAAACAACTTACATAAAACACATAAACAACCTCTACCAAAAACAAGCTAACAAGCTACTAATAAGGCTACAAACAAAACCTACATCATTACAAACACATTTTACATTACAGTTGCTTAATTTTATTGTAATAATTAGTATTAACTAGAAGTAAAAATAATTATCGTTTATTGGTTAATTACATAATATTCTATTTATTTTGCATCATATATACTACCATCAATACACTATAATTGTGCTTTAAAAAAGTAAGCACTAATGATGTTATTAGTTACAATTAAAAAGAATTAAAATGCAAATAATAAAAGCTGAAAAATCGAGATTATCAGAAGTTGACTTCAATAACTTAGAGTTTGGTGCAAATTTCACCGATCACATGTTTATTGCTGATTTTAAAAATGGAGAGTGGAATAATTCAAGAATTGTACCTTATGCTCCATTGGTAATGTCTCCGGGTGCAAAAGTTTTACATTACGGACAGTCTGTTTTTGAAGGAATGAAAGCTTATAAAGACTCAAAGAATCAGGCTTGGTTATTTCGTCCCGAAGAAAATCAGAAGAGGTTAAATTTATCTGCCGAAAGATTAGATATGCCAGCCCTACCTGCTGATATTTTCAACAGTGGCTTAGAGGAATTATTAAAACTCGATTCGGAATGGATTCCTACTCAAGAAGGGAAAGCCCTTTACATACGTCCTTTTATTTTTGCAAGCGAGGAAACTATTGTGGCATCAAGTTCAACAGAATATAAGTTTATGATTTTAATGTCGCCTGTTGGGCAATATTTTACTCAAGATGTAAAACTTAAAATTGCTGATAAATTTTCGAGAGCTGCAAATGGTGGAGTTGGTTTTGCAAAGGCTGCCGGAAACTATGCAAGTTCTTTTTATCCTGCACGTTTGGCTAAAGAAGAAGGCTTTGATCAGGTTATTTGGACCGATGATGCTACGCATACTTTAATTGAAGAAGCTGGTGTAATGAATGTATTTTTCCGCATTGGAGATAAACTAATTACTGCGCCAACTTCTGAAAGAATACTTGATGGTATTACACGTAAAAGTATAATTGATGTTGCGAAAAACATGGGGATTGATGTTGAAGTACGTACTATAACTGTAAAAGAAGTTGTTGAATCGGGAAAAGACGGTTCTTTAAAAGAGGCGTTTGGTTGCGGTACTGCTGCAATTATAAGTCCGATTTACGCAATAGGATACCAACAAGAAATTGTTGAAATGAGTCAGAAAGAAAATAGATGGTCGGAAAAATTAAAGACCGAATTATTTAATATTCAAACTAAAAAAGGAGAAGATAAATTTGGTTGGACAAAGCAGGTAACTGTTAATTAAGTAATAGATAATTTTTAATAATTAATTAGTTAGCTATTAATTACTTAGCACCTATAAATTATCATTAATCTTAAACCTATGTACACAAATAATTTTATGATTATACTTAAAAGTTAAATCAAAAAATACATTATTTAAAAAAAGGGAGTTGTTTTATACATCTTCCTTTTTTTCTGCACTAAACTTTCATTTTAAAACTAAAAACAAACTATACAGTAACTAAATAAAACAAAACAAAATACAAACTAAACAATACTAATAATAACACAACAAACAAGTTAACTTTACAAACATAACCATACATCTACATAAATATAGGGTTGTAAATTAAAGCTATTAGTTTATTTTTGCATTTACATCTATTCAATATTTACATCACAATAAATTGAATTACATCTGTTTACCATATGAAGTTTCATAAGCGTATTTTTACTATAATTTGTATTATAGTCGTATTTTTTTCTAATAACCAAAGTTTATTTGCTAACATTCCAAATAATGTTTTAAAAATAAAAAACATAGAGAACAAATATGCCGAAATTGAGGACATCCTTTCTAAAATAAACAACAATAACAATATTTTATATACAAAATCATACCTCCAGGCTATTGATATTGCAAAAAAAGATAAAATAGACTACAAACAGATAATTTTTCTTAACACCCTTGCACTATACAAATTAGAACACAATATGTATTTAGATGCAATGAAATACTATGACAAAGCCATAGTTGTTGCGAAAACAGGTAATAGAAAACGATTACTTGCTAAGTCTTATAATGGAAAAGGTAACGTATATCGTAATATAGGTATATACGATAAATCTCTTAAATACTTACTTAAGTCTATTGATATTTACACCAAACTAGGTGATAAAAAAAATACTGCTTGGGTTACACTTGATATTAGTACAGTTTATTGGAGAAGTAAAGATTTAGAAAGTGCAGAAAATAACATTCAAAATTCTTTAAAAAACTTTAAAGAACAAAACGACACTTCAGGCTATATGTTGGCAATGCACCGTTTATCAGTAATTAAATATGATAAAGGTGAAGTTCTGAAGGCAATGGAAATTACAGAATCGATAATTAATTATTGGGAAGAAAAAAATGACAGTATAAACTTAATTACTAAATATAACAATTTAGCACACGGTTATTCATTAATAAAAAAACCCAATAAAGCCAATAAATATATTAATAAATCAATTTTAATATGGAAAAAATTAGAATTAAACCAACGTTTATCAAGCATCTATTTAACTAAATCGTTAGTTTTATATAATCAAGATCTATATAACGAAGCACTTTTAAATCTTAAAATATATCAAACAACTTCAAAAGGATTCGAGCAAATTATTATTACCAAGGAAGTTAACGAACTTTACAGTAAAATATACGAAAAACTAAACAAACCTGATAGTGCTTTGTATTACTACAAAAAAGCTATCATCGCAAAAGATTCTGTTTACAGTAATTCAAAAATAGAATCTTTTGAAAAAATGAAACTAAAAAGCGAGTGGTACAATAATAACATGTTGTACGAAATAGAAAATAACAAGCTTCAAAATCAAATTTTTCAGCAAGATACTCAACGTAAAATATTAATATTTATAATTATATTTTCGGTAACATTAATTATTGTAGGAGCCTACGTTATTCTGAAAAAACAGAAATACCATAAACAAACTAACGAAGCGTATATAAAAGCTAAACATGCCGATTTAGCTAAGAGTTCGTTTTTAGCCAACATGAGTCATGAAATAAGAACTCCAATGAATGGTGTTATAGGTATGACTAATATTTTAAAAAAGACGGAACTAAATAAACTTCAGTTAGATTATATTTCGGTAATAGAAAAATCATCGAACAACTTACTATCTATTATTAACGATATTTTAGATTTTTCTAAAATAGAGGCAAACAAACTTAATATTGAAGAAGTTACTATTGATCTTGAAGAAATAATACAGTCGAATGCTGAATTAATGGCAATAAATGCTGAAGAAAATAATTTAGAAATAATTACAGATATAGACCCTTATATTAATAAACAACTAATTGGAGATCAAGTAAGGATTAAACAAATTTTACTAAATCTTACAAGTAATGCTGTAAAATTTACCAATGAAGGAAATATTACTATATCAGCAAATTTACTAATGGATGATATTAATACTCAAAAAATAAAATTTTCGGTTAAAGATGGAGGTATTGGTATTACTGACGAAGAACAAAAACAACTTTTCTCTCCGTTTACTCAGGCCGATATTTCAACTACACGTGAGTTTGGTGGTACAGGATTAGGTTTAGCTATTTCTCATGAATTGGTTGAGATGATGGGTGGAGAACTACAGGTTGAAAGTGAAGCAGGAAGAGGTAGTAATTTTAATTTTACAATTAACCTAAAAAAGAAAAATAAAACAGTTACAAATTCTTTAAAAAACACACTAACTGATAATAATATTTTAATAATTGATGACAATAAAACTCGTGTATCTATTTTAAATAAATACCTTAATTTTTGGGGTGCTAACTACACAGCAGTTTCTTCGTCAAAAGATGCGGTTAACGAAATTAAACTGACTAACAATTCCGACAAACAATACAGCTTGTTATTAATAAATAATAAAGTTTCAGAAATTGAAGGTTTCTCTATTATTGATTCTTCTTTAAATCTAATTCCTAACAATACTAAATCAGTAGTATTTGTGTCTCAATCTGATTTAACAAATTTGAATAATAATAATAATAATAATAATACATACTTAGAATATACCGACTTTATAAAACAACCTTTGGGTTACAAGTTACTTTACAATAAAATTGTTAATGTATTAAATTCTGATGAAAATAAATACAAAGACAATAATTATGAAAATGTATTTTCCGACATTTCAACTCCTATACATTCTCTTAATATTTTATTAGTTGAAGATAATATAATTAATCAGAAGGTGGCAGAGCTAAGTGTAAAGAACCTAGGTCATAATATTGATGTTGCTAACAACGGTAAATTAGGGGTAGACAAGTACATTAAAAATGATTATGACTTAATACTAATGGATGTGCAAATGCCTATAATGAGTGGTATTGAAGCTACTAAAGTAATACGCAAAAGAGAACAAGAAAATAATTTAGAGAAAAGAGTTACAATTATTGCTATGTCGGCTAGTGCAATGAAAAAAGATTATGACAATGCTATTAATTCGGGAATGGATGGATTTTTAGCAAAGCCTTTTGATAACAATGAGCTTTCTCAAATATTACTCGACGAAATAGAATTAAAAAACAGTCTTGTTTAATTTTATAAATTATTGATTAGTTTATATAAACTTATTTGATAAAAAAACACCCACTACACGTTGCTATTTTGCAATATGTAGTGGGTGTTTTTTTTGCATTATCTCACCTTTACAATACTTGAATTCAATACACTAATACAAGTTTAAATTATGGCTATATGTCAAAAAAACAGTGGACTATTACTTATTGGTTCTCTGACAAATTCCGTGATTTATAGAATCGCTATTATTATGTATGATAGTAATATTGAGCTGAGTTTTTAAAGTGAAGCTTTGGAAATCATAGTAGAAACATCTATATCAACAGAGATAACAGCTAATGTTTATCTGTAGGAATAATTCTTTTCAACTCCGCAAAGCTATACTCAAGATGACGATGTACTAATTTGGTTGTTTTAACAAAATAAAAATAGCCCATTACATTACACTCCATTACAAACAACATATACTCATAATTATAGAGTGCCATAAATTTAGCAAACAGCACAAAGAATACATGCAGTTTACAAATACACAACAACTAACAGTTTAAACCAAAAAAAACCGCTCAAATTGAGCGGTTTTTATTTTTATATATTAAGCTTCTCCAATAGATCCAAAATTAATCGGAACTGGAGGTTGTTCGTAATCTTTAATCTCACCATGAGCTGATTCAAACCTATTTACATTATCAACTAATGCTTTTAGTAACCTTTTAGCATGTTGTGGAGTCAATACAATTCTTGACTTAACTTTTGCTTTAGGCACACCCGGCATAACGTTGATAAAATCAACAACAAACTCAGATACAGAATGATTTATTATAGCAAGGTTCGAATACGTTCCTTCAGCCACATCTTCACTCAACTCTATATTAAGTTGGCCTTCTTTGTTATTATCACTCATTACAATTAATCTAGGTTACTTTTAGATGTAATTAAAGCATCGTACTCGTCTTTAGATCCTACAATAATATCTTCGTATTCTCTTAAACCTGTACCAGCTGGTATTTTATGACCAACAATTACGTTCTCTTTTAATCCAAGCAACTTATCTTCCTTACCATTTACAGCAGCTTCATTCAGTACTTTAGTAGTTTCCTGGAATGATGCAGCAGAAATAAACGATTTAGTTTGAAGTGATGCTCTAGTAATACCCTGAAGTATAATTTCAGAAGTAGCAGGAATTGCTTCACGTGCTTCAACTAAAACTTTATCAGATCTACGTAGTAAAGAGTTTTCTTCACGTAATTCACGTGCAGTAATAATCTGTCCTACTTTTAGATTTTCAGAATCTCCAGCTTCTTCAACAACTTTCTTTCCATAAATTTCATCATTTACATCGATGAAATCACGCTTATGAATTAACTGAGCTTCTAAGAAAATAGTATCTCCAGAATCTAAAATTCTAACTTTACGCATCATCTGACGTACTACTACCTCAAAATGCTTATCGTTAATTTTCACACCCTGTAAACGATATACTTCCTGTACTTCGTTAACCAAATATTGTTGTACAGCCGATGGACCTTGAACTCGTAAAATATCAATAGGAGTAATTGCTCCGTCAGATAATGGCTTACCAGCTTTAATATAATCGTTTTCTTGAACAAGAATCTGAGTAGATAGTTTTACTAAATACTTCTTAATATCTCCTGTTTTAGATTCAATTATAATTTCACGGTTACCACGCTTAATTTTACCATAAGATACCAAACCTTCTACTTCAGCAACAACTGCTGGATTAGATGGATTACGTGCTTCAAACAATTCTGTTACACGAGGTAGACCTCCAGTAATATCTCCTGATTTTGATGAACTACGAGGAATTTTTACAAGTATTTTACCTGCATTAATTTTCTCATTCTCATCAACCATTATGTGTGCTCCAACCGGAAGGTTATACGATTTAAGGTATTCTCCTGTTTTATCAGCAATAGCAATAGTTGGAATAATCTTTTTGTTTCTAGATTCCGAAATTACCTTCTCTTGGAAACCAGTCTGCTCATCAATCTCAACAGCAAAAGTTACACCCTGAGTAAGGTTTTCGTAAACAATGTCTCCAGGACTTTCTGCAACAATAACAGCATTATATGGGTCCCACTGACAAATTTTAGCATCTTTTTCAAGAATATCTCCGTCATTTATAAATAAGTTAGATCCATAAGGCAAGTTAGCCGTCATTAATACTAACTCAGTTTTAGGATCAACTATTTTAATTTCAGCTGTACGAGAAATAATAATAATTCCATCATTACCATCAAAATCCTCACCTGTTACAGTACGAACCTCTTCAACAATAGCCTTACCTGCAAACTTCGCAACTAAAGTAGATTGATCAAGTACGTTACCTGCTGTACCTCCTTGGTGGAAAGTACGTAGTGTAAGCTGTGTACCTGGCTCTCCAATAGACTGTGCAGCAATAACTCCAACAGCTTCTCCTTTCTGAACCATCTTACCAGTTGCAAGGTTACGTCCGTAACATCTAGCACAAATACCATTTTTAGCCTCACATGCCAAAGGAGATCGTACTTCTACCATCTCAATTGGTGATGCATCAATAGCATCAGCAGCAACTTCTCTAATCTCTTCACCAGCAGCTACTAATAGCTCCTCAGTTAAAGGATTATAAACATCATATAAAGATACACGTCCAAGAATTCTCTCGCTCAAAGGCTCAACAATCTCATCATTTTTCTTTAATGCTGTAACATCAACTCCACGCAAAGTACCACAATCTTCTTGACGAATAATTACATCCTGAGAAACATCAACCAAACGACGAGTTAAGTAACCCGCATCGGCAGTTTTTAGGGCTGTATCGGCAAGTCCTTTACGTGCACCGTGTGTAGAAATAAAGTACTCAAGAATTGATAAACCTTCCTTAAAGTTCGCTACAATTGGATTTTCAATAATTTCTCCACCTGTAGAACCTGACTTTTGAGGCTTAGCCATCAATCCAC
>JAGLDK010000086.1 GCA_023145615.1 Ichthyobacteriaceae bacterium
TTTTTTTGTTTATACTTTTTTGAGATGTTTTTTTCTTAATAAAATACTTGTTTCAAAGCATGAATAATATTTAAGTAGGCAAATACTTACATTTATTATTGATAGTATAATTTATTAGTTTATCAATTACTAATACTAAATAATTTTGTTTTGTTTGTGTTTTAATTATTGTATATAGTTTTGAATACTAGTATTTTATATAGCTTTAGAGACTTATTGATCGATATACTAAATAAGTAAACTCATAATATTACTTTTATTTTTAGTATCAATATTATTGTACAATTCAGTTAAGAGTGTATTTTTGAATATTAATTGAGATTATGATAAATGTAGAGCGATATATACCTGAACGTAAGCAAGAATGGGATTTGTTTATTGAAAATTCTAAAAATGGAACTTTTTTATTTAAACGAGATTTTATGGATTATCATAACGATAGATTTAAAGATTTTTCGTTGATGATATACAGAAAAGGAAAATTGATTTCTTGTTTTCCAGCTAGTGTTGTTAATAACAAAGTATATTCTCATCAGGGTTTAACTTATGGGGGATTTGTTTTTAACAAAAAAATACGTTTAGCCATAGCCGAAGAAGTTTTAAATTCTGCTATTGAATTATATAAAACATGTAATATTTCTTCTTTATTTATAAAGCTAATACCTTCTATATATCACAATATTCCATCAAACGAAATAGATTATTGGCTTTGGCATAAAAATGCTATTATTTATAGAAAAGATACAACTGCAGCAGTTAATTTATCATGTAGTTTGAAATTTTCGGATAGAAAAAAACGCTATATAAAAAAAGCAAAATTAAATAACTTATTAGTTGTTGAAAGTGATGATCTTTCTATGTTTTGGAATGATATACTTATTCCTAATTTAAATTATAGATATAAAATTTCGCCTGTTCATTCTTTATCTGAAATTGAATTATTAAAAAGTTTATTTAAGCAAAATATTAATCAATATAACGTTTATAACAACGATGGTGAAATTTTAGCAGGAACTACTTTGTTTATTAAAGGTGAAACGGTTCATGCTCAATATATTTCGGCTAATAGTGAAGGAACAAAGTTAGGTGCGTTAGATTTTTTGTTTGGCTTTTTAATTGAAAAGTTCAAAGATGAAGGGTTTAAATATTTCGATTTTGGTATTTCGAACGAAGAAAATGGAAATATTCTTAATTATTCTCTGTTAGAATATAAAGAAGGTTTTGGTACTGAAATATTTCCACACGATTTCTATAAATTAGAATTATGATAAAGTTTTTAGATTTAAAAAAAAGCAATAAAAAATATGAAGAACAATTAAAATTGGCATTTAACAATTTTATAGATTCTGGTTATTATATATTAGGTAACGGCGTTACAAATTTCGAAAATGAATTTGCTTCTTATTGTGGAACCAAACATTGTATTGGTGTTGCAAACGGACTTGATGCATTAACTCTTATTTTCAGGGGTTATATCGAAATGGGGTTATTGAAAAAAGGAGATGAAGTTATTGTTCCTGCAAATACTTATATAGCATCGGTTTTAGCAATTTCAGAAAATGATTTAGTTCCTGTTTTTGTTGAGCCTAATGCTTATACATATTTAGTAGAAGCATCGGAAATTAAAAAACATTTTACCGAAAAAACCAAAGCAATATTGGTTGTTCATCTTTATGGTGGTTTAGTTGAAGTTGAGGAAATTAGAAAAATAGTATCAACAAAAACTTTAATAGTAGAAGATTCTGCACAGGCACATGGATCAATAAGTTCTGAGGGTTTAAAAGCTGGAAATTTAGGAAATGCTTCTGGATTTAGCTTTTATCCAACTAAGAATTTAGGTGCGTTAGGAGATGGTGGTGCAGTAACTACAAATGATTTACAGCTTGCAAATACTATTTTAAAACTACGTAATTATGGTGGGATAGTTAGAAATGTAAATGAAATAAAAGGAATAAATAGCCGATTACATGATATTCAGGCACGATTCTTATCTGTAAAATTAAATGATTTAGAAAACTTAAACTCAAGAAGAAGAGAAATTGCTAAACAGTATATAAAGGGAATTAATAACATTAAGGTTGATTTACCTTTGTGGGATAAATCTAACAATCATGTTTTTCATCAATTTGTTATTAAATCGGAATTTAGAAATGAATTAAAAGATTTTTTATTTAAAAATGGAGTACAAACCGATATTCATTATCCTACCGCAATTACTAAACAAGGTGCTTTTACAGAGTATTCGGATTTAGAATTTCCGATAACTTTTATGTTGCATAGTAAAATTTTAAGTTTGCCAATTTATCCAGAATTAACTGATGTAGAGGTTCATAAAGTAATAACAATAGTAAATAAATTTTAATGTTAAAGTTACTTGGTATAATTGCAAAAAAAATGTTGCCAACTTCAGTAATTCAACCATTAAGATATAAGTGGTTTAAATTTAAAACAGGTTATATTTCTGTAAATCAAAAAAAGAATCTTAAAGAAATTAAACTGAAGGATAAATTTATTGTGTCTTTTTTTATAATTCATGAATCAGTTTGGAAATACAGTAAAGTTTACGAGTTATTTAATAATGATCCACGATTTGAAGTTAATGTAGTAGTTTGTCCGTATGTTATTTATGGAGATGACAATATGTACAGTACAATGGATTCTGTTTATAAATCGTTTACTAAAAAAGGATATAATACCATTAAAACATTTGATAACAACAAATGGCTTGATGTTAAAAAAGAGATTAATCCTGATTTTGTATTTTTTACAAATCCACATGATTTGACAAAAAAAGAATACTATTTCAAAAATTTCGAAGATAGACTTACATGTTATGTTCCGTATAATTTTGGGAACTCTCATTTGTTTGTTATGATGTACGATCAGAATTTTCATAACCAAATTTGGCGTTTATATGCCGAAACAGAAATTCATAAAAGTTACTCGAAAAAATACGCTCGTAATTTAGGAGATAATGTTGTTGTAACTGGATATCCTGGAGTAGATTGTTTTATAGATGAAACTGATGATATTGTTAATACGTGGAAAAATAATGATAGAAAAAAAATTATTTGGGCACCACATCATACTATCGATAACGATAAAGCATTTTTAAGCTATTCATCTTTTTTAACTTATGCAGAATTCTTTTTAGAGTTGGCAGATATTTATTCTAATAAAATTCAATTTGCATTTAAACCACATCCTTTATTAATTAATAAATTGTATTCAGATGAAGTTTGGGGAGAGAAAAAAACCAATGAGTATTATAAAAAGTGGGAAGAATTAGAAAATTGTCAATTAGAATTAACTGATTACGACGGACTTTTTAAATATTCGGATGCTATGATACATGATTCTGGTTCGTTTATAATAGAGTATTTATATACTAAAAAACCTGTTATGTTTACAATTAACGATGACAATGTTTCTAGTAGAATGAATTCGTTTGGAGAAATGGCTTTTAATCAACATTATCATGCAAATAGTAAGCAAGATATTATTGATTTTATAGATATGGTTATTAAAGGAGAAGATTGTAAAAAGCTTGATAGAGATAAGTTTTACGCTGATAATCTAGTTCCTACTAATAATATAAGTGCTTCTAAAAATATATATATAGATATTTTACAGCAGTTAGATTTACCATAAAGTTATGTCTGAAAATACAGAAGTAAGAAAAACAATAAAAAATACAGGTATTGTAGGAGTATCTCAAATTATTACCATTTTAATAAGTTTAATTAAAACTAAAGTTGTTGCCATTTTGTTAGGTCCAACAGGTATTGGTTTAATTCATTTATTTAATACAACATTAGAAATGTTGGGTAGTGTATTTGGGTTGGGTGTTGCAGTAAGTGGCGTACGTA
The DNA here is from genome assembly GCA_023145615.1 of Ichthyobacteriaceae bacterium. Lineage (GTDB taxonomy): Bacteria > Bacteroidota > Bacteroidia > Flavobacteriales > JADGDT01 > JADGDT01. The sequence goes on from JAGLDK010000086.1 coordinate 3,870, forward strand.
ATATTTCGGAGGTAATAGCTATTAACGATTCTGAAAAATTATCTCGTACTGTAATAAATATAAAACGATGGTTGTGGTTTTCGGGTATTTTGGGTGTTATTTTAACCTCTTTGTTTAGTAAACAAATTTCGATTTTAACATTTGGTACACCAGATTATTGGTTCGATATCTCGCTGTTATCAATAACAATATTGGTTACAAATTTAACTTCGGCGCATTCTACAATTATAAGGGGTGCACGTAATATTACCGATTTTGTTAAAACCAATATTTTAAGTGCCATTTTTGGAGTTTTAATTGCAGTGCCATTGTATTATTTTTTTGGAGTAAAAGCTGTTATGCCAGTTTTGTTTATTACATCAATTGTAATTTATATAATAAATTATATTTACTCATCTAAAATTAAATTACAGAAAGTTAAGGTTTCGTTTAAGGAAAGTTTAACTGAAGGCTCGGAAATGATTAAACTAGGTTTGTTTATTGTTTTTACGGGTTTAATTTCTACTCTTACTTTGTATTTTGTTAGAATTACAATTGGAGATAAACTAGGAATTGAATATGTTGGTTATTATTCGGTTGTAATAAGTTTAACCGTTACTTATATGGGGGTTATTTTTAATGCAATGTCTGCCGATTATTATCCGAAACTTGGTGCAATAAATAATGATAATAAAAAAATAAATATTGCTGTACTTGAACAAACCAAAATTGTGCTTTTACTTGGTACTCCTTTAGTTGTGTTTATGTATGTTTTTGCCGAATTTATTATTGAAATTTTATATACCGAAGAGTTCTTGATTGCTGTAACTTTGTTGCAATGGATGTTAATTTCGGTTTTTATACGTTTTATAGGCTATCCTATTGGATACGTTTTTTTGGCAAAAGGCAAAAGTAAAATTTTTATTTTTACCCAAACAACTTGGAATATTTTGTTTGTGGCATTTGTGTTATTATCGTTTAAAAATAATTTAGGACTTGAAGGAATTGGCATTTCTTATACGTTAGCTTATTTTATTGGTGCAATTATCAATGTGCTTATAATTAAAAATGTAACGGGTTTTAAATATGATAAATTAACAGTAAAATACATTGTAATTTTTTCGTTTATAATAATGATGTCTTTTTTAGTATCGTATAATTTTTCGACGATATTTGCATTTATTATAAAATTTGTTGGTGCATTGTTGGTTTTGCTTTTTAGCTTAAACGAACTTCAGAAAATATTAGAAATAAGTATAGTTGATTTTGTAAAAACTAAACTATCAAAAAATAAATAAATTGAAAGGAAGTAAGATAATATTAAGAGAGTTTAAAGAGAGTAGGGGAGATTTATTTGTTATAGAAGAAGATTTTAATATTAATTTAGGTTTTGAAAATTACTATATTTTAAATAACGAAACCGAAATTAATACAATAAATCAATCCGATATTTTAATAGTATTAAGAGGTGAATTTTATATTGATGATGAAATATTGCAAAAAGGAGATGCTATTAAAAATGTAAATAACATTGGTGTAATTTATGTTTCTGATGATTTTATTGGTTTAATTTTATCGAATTACAATCATTTGTATTCTAAAATTAATAATATAAATTTTAGTGTAAAGCGTATTTTCTTTGTTGATAATATGCCTGTTGGTTCTGTAAGAGGGCAACATGCTCATAAGGTGGAAACTGAATTTTTGTTTTCGGCAAATGGACTTTTCGATGTAGAAACAAAATTTGTTGGAGAATTTTCGGGAGTTATTAATGCTGGAGAATCTGTTGTTTCGTTGCCAAATGCTTATACAACTGTTACTAGTTTAACTAAAGGGGGTATTTTATTGGCTTTTTTATCTCATAAATACGACGCAAGTGGGTTTACTTATTCTAATACTGTTGTTGAAAGTAATTTAGAATTAGCTATTTAGTTTTATAATTATTAAAGTATGAAAATAGCTATTTTATATATATGTACAGGTAAGTATGATGTGTTTTGGGATGGATTTTATAATTCGTCGGAAGAGTTTTTTGTAAATGGAGATGAAAAACATTATTTTGTTTTTACCGATTCCAATAATATTATAGAACGTGATAATGTAACTATAATTAAAAAGCAATCTAAAGGATTTCCTGCTGATTCGTTATATCGGTTTGATATGTTTTTAGAAATTGAAAAACAGGTATTAAATTATAATTATGTTTTCTTTTTTAATTCAAATATGTTGTTTGTAGATTATGTTGGAACTGAAATTTTTCCGTGTAATAATTTCAAAGGTTTAATTGGGGTGATACATCCTTTAGGTTTAAAATATAAAAATAATCCTTCGATGTTTACCTATGAGAGAAATAAAAATTCAACAGCTTATATAAAAAAAGAATCAGAAAAAAAGTATGAGTATTTTATGGGTGGTTTAAATGGAGGTTCTGTTTCCGAATATTATAAAATGGTTAGTACTTGTAGTAAAAATACACATATTGACGATGAAAATGGAATAGTTGCCGTATATCATGATGAATCACATTTAAATAAATATTTTTCAGAAAATAAAGTTCATAGCTTACCAACATCTTATGGTTTTCCTGAAGGGTGGAATTTGCCATTTAATGCAAAAATAATTATACGAGATAAAGTTAAAGTTGATAAATATTTTGATAAAAATAATTCTGAATCTAAGCTTAGTATTTATTTAAAACTTATTATACAGATGTATAAAGCAATTATTTGGTAGTATTTTTGAGGGTGTTGTTTATGTTATTGTAGTAAAATTTTTGTTATGTTGTATGTTAATTTGTATGGAGGTATAGGTAATCAAATGTTTCAGTACGCTTTAGTTAGAAGTATTTCGGTTATAAATAAAATTGATTTTAGGTTAGATACTTCGTCTTTCAATAATGATATTTTACGTAAAAATTCTTTATTACATTTTAATATTGAGGAAAATATATTTGAAGACAATAAGGAAATCAAACATCCAAATAATAAAATTACTGAGAAACTATATTATTTATTCGATAAATATGGATTCCCTGTTAATGATTTTATTAAAGAAAAAGAAGAGTATGTTTTTTGTTCAGATATTCTGAATTACAAAAAAGGTCATTTAGATGGTTATTGGCAGAGTTATAAATATTTCGAAAATATTAGAGTTGAACTTTTGCATGATTTTAAGTTGAAAATTGGTTTTAATTCGGATAATAAAAAAATATTTAATGATATTGAAACTTCAAATTCAGTATCAGTACATATCAGAAGAGGAGATTACTTAAAATATAATAAGTATAATACTTTTGGTATGGAATATTACGAAACTGCTTTTGAGCTTATTGATATGAAAATTGAAAATCCTAAATATTTTGTTTTTTCAGATGATATAAGTTGGGCAAAGGATAATTTAAAATTAAATAATGTTGTGTTTGTAGATGTTAATTCGGGAGATGAAGGTTACAACGATTTAATTTTAATGAGTAATTGTAAACATAATATTATTGCAAATAGTAGTTTTAGTTGGTGGGGTGCTTGGTTAAATAATAATTTAAATAAATTTGTAGTAACTCCCAAAAAATGGATTAATGGCTATGAAAATTTTAATGATTTAATTCCTGAAACTTGGATTTCCTTGTAATAATAGTTTAGATGAAATTATTATTCAGGTGTTTTTATAATGTTTAATTTCAGTAAAATATACTTGATATTAAACAAGTTTAACCATTTTGTATTATCAAAAGCATTCAGAGTATTACCATTATTTAATGTTTTACGTAAACGAATAAGTTTTATTTTTTGATCCCAAACACCAATTAAATTATGAATATTTATGTTTGGTTTTAGTAAGTTATTAAAAATAGCAACTAAATCATTGTAATAAGTTTTGTTAACATAATTGTTTTTTCTAAAATCGCTATTCGATGTTGAACTTTCCGAAACTCTATAATACATTAAAGCTTCGTTTATAAAATCTATTTTAACTCCTGATTTTGTAGCCTTTAATAAAAAAGGGAAATCTTCAACTAGATTATAGCTTTCATCAAAATACTTTAGTTCTTTTAGTGCTTTGTTTGAATAAAATTCGGTTGGAGAATAAAACGGAGCTCCATTTAATAATAGATTAAATTGTTGAAAACTCTGTTTGTTATCAAGTACATTATTTATAGGGTAGCTAATATCTGAAACTTTATTTTTTACAAGTTTTTTTACTTTCGAATAAACTATTTTACTATTATTTTTTTCTGCATAATTTACAAAAGTATCTATAGCTTCTGGTATCAAAATATCATCTCCTGGTACTGGTTTCATCCATTTTCCAATAGCTAATTTACAGCCTTTGTTTATATTTATTGATGTTCCTAGGTTTTTATTGGATGTTAGAATAGTTGTATTTGTAAATCTGTTTTTATGCTGATTTACCCAATTTTTAGCTAATGTAATTGTATTGTCTTTAGATGAATCATCACTTATAATAAGCTCTAAATTATTGTAGGTTTGGTTGTAAATACTGTTTAAAGTTTCAATAATAAATTCTGCCGAATTATATGTTATAACAACTATTGATACTAGGGGAGTGTTTTTGTACATAATAAATAGTTGTTATTTTAATAAATTAACGGTTAATTTCATCAACTTAAAATTTAGTTTTAAGAAAGTGCTTTTTACAAAACTTAAATTATTGCGATCTATTTTATTAAAATAGTATTTACATTTATTGTTTCCTGCCATTAAAAATTTCATTCCAATCTGAAACCTTATACTATCTAACCATTGTTTTAAATATGGTAGATTTTTTTCGAATTCTTGAAATTTATCTAAGTCGGGCAAGTTTTTTAAATGCACATGATTCAACGAAAGATGATCTCCGCTATTTTGTGCGTATAAAATTGTTTCTTTTCTGTTAGTAATTATAGGATAGTTTAAACCTATTTTTACGTAAAATTCTATATCCTCAAGTACCGTAGTTTCAGAATTGAATCCACCTAATTTGTCGAAAACTTCTTTTTTAATTGCAGTTGTTGATGGTGCACACAACGAATTTTTATTAGTAAAACATTTAAATTCTTTAAATTCAGTAACGTCATTATTTAAATATTTGTTATCGTGCATTGCACTAACTTTTTTTAATCCGTAATTAATAGTGTACGAATTGCAATAAAGCCCAGCGTTAGGATAATCTTTAATCATCTTACTTAATTCAAATAGATGGTTATTTAACCACAAATCATCATCATCTAAAAAAGCAATATACTTGTATCTACTTTTTTCAACACCTAAATTTCTATTATACGATAAACCTTTATTTGTATTGTTTCTGTAGTAAGTTATGAGTGAATTATCGTTATTTTTCAGCCACTCTTCTGTGTTATCAGGAGAGCAATCATCAACTACAATAATTTCAAAATCCTTAAAAGTTTGATTCAAAACACTGTTAATAGCTCTTTCTAAAAGGTCAACTCGGTTGTATGTTGGAATTATTACTGAAAACATTTTTTTAAGGTTATATTTTAGCCAAAGAAAATAAATATTTTGATATTTTCATGTTTTAGTTCTGAAATTATTAAAATAAAAAAGAGAGACTGATTTCAGCCTCTCTTTTTATAAATTGTATTTATTATATTCTTTTTTTTAATAAACAAATGCAAAATTAAAGTAAATAATCATTTGTTTTTAATTCCACTCATCATTAAATTCTTCGTATCCAGCTTGATCAAATGAGTCGTCCCCATCAAAAATATCATATTCTCCACCCATGCTTTTTGGAGATACATTAGCTGTAAAATCCTTTTCAGGTGCATCTTCAGGCATTAAACCAATAGATGTAACCATACGTGGATATTCTACACCAGATTGTTCATCAGTAGTGTCTAAAAGTTCAACATAAAAAGTCCACATACTAAAGAAATCGTAAATGTAAAGTAGTTTATGATCTTCTTCGTTAATAAGTTCTAACAAAGCCCAATCGGCCATAACTTTTTTAGCCTCTTCGGTTTTTGGTCCTTCCTCAGATAAATCGAATAAAGTAATTTCTTCTTTCTGTTCCCATTTGTCGTTACTCATATAAAACGAAGCCATTTGTTGTCCGTCTAAATCGCACGATTGAACAATAGAATTATGAAGTTCTTCAAAAGTTGCATCATCTTTTATTTCAATATCTCTGAAAATATCTTCTTCATTAAGGTCAAGTACTACTCTAAATTTGTATATCATAGTTGTATGTTTTTATCATTTTTGTTTGAAGAAATTTTAACAGGAATAATATTCTTTCACAGAAATTATACTTGGGTTAGCCCCATTTCTTTACCTTTTTCTACCATAAAAGCAAAAGCTTCATCGTAGTTGTTTAGTATGTCTCCATTAAGTATAGCTTCTCTTATGGCAATTTTAATATCGCCAACCTCTTTCGACGGTTTTAAATTAAATGTTTCCATTATCATTTCTCCAGTAATTGGAGGTTGCCAATTTCTAACTTTATCTTTTTCTTCTACTTCTTCCATTTTAATCCTTACAAGTTTGAAGTTGTTTTTATACTTCTTCATTCTTCTAGGATTTTTTGTAGTAATATCGGCTTCGCACAATGTCATTAACGATTCAATTTCGTTACCTGCATCAAATAAAAGTCGTCTTACTGCCGAATCTGTAACAATATCTTCGGAAATAATAACCGGACGAGATGACATCATTATCATTTTCTGAACAAATCTCATATCTGATCCCAAAGGAAGTTTAAGTCTTTTAAAAATGGCAGGAACCATCTTTTTTCCTTTAAATTCATGACCATGAAATGTCCAACCAATTTTTTGATCAAAACGTTTTGTTGGTGCTTTTCCAATATCGTGTAGTAATGCCGACCATCTAAGCCATAAATCATCAGTTTCTGTTGATATATTGTCGAGCACTTCTACCGAGTGGTAAAAGTTATCTTTATGACGTTGCCCCTCAACTTCCTCAACTCCTTGCAAAGCTAAAAGTTCGGGCAAAATGTGTTGTAGTAATCCTGTTTTATGTAGATATTCAAATCCTATTGAAGGCTTTGTTGATAAAATAATTTTATTAAGTTCGGTAGTAATTCTTTCTTTCGAAATTATCTTGATTCTATCATTGTTTCTTTTAATAGCATCAACCGAATCTTGTTCAATTACAAACCCAAGTTGAGTTGCAAATCTAATTGCTCTCATCATTCTTAAAGGATCGTCAGAATAAGTAATATCCGGATCGAGTGGAGTGCGTAATATTTTGCTTTCCAAATCGTCAATACCATTAAAAGGATCTAACAATTCTCCAAAATTATCATTGTTAAGTCCAAACGCCATGGCGTTAATAGTAAAATCTCTTCTGTTTTGATCGTCATCTAAAGTACCATTTTCAACAATAGGTTTTCTACTATCGGCACGGTACGATTCTTTACGAGCTCCCACAAATTCAACTTCAACTTCATTGTAATTAAGCATAGCAGTACCAAAGTTTTTAAAAACCTGTACTTTTATTTTGCCGGGCAATATATCTGCAACTTTTTTAGCTAATTCAATACCGCTACCAATTGCAACAATGTCAATGTCTTTAGCATTTCCACGTTTTAAATAATAGTCTCTAACAAAACCACCTATAACATAGGAGTTTAAGTTAAGCTCTTCGGTAGCTTTATTTATAGCTTTAAAAATTGTTGTATCTAATATCTCTTTCAAAATCTAACTTCATTTTTTGTGATTGCAAAGGTAATGAGTTAAATACAAATGTGTATACTCATTGTAACACAATTTTATTTTCTGATAATTTTAATTTGGCTATCTTTTGTTAGCTTAATAATACACGACGATTTACTTTTTGTTTCAGTAGTATTTATATCTAAAATATAATCAACTCCATTAAGTATTTCTTTCGAAATATCTTTAAACGAGGTAGGCGATTTTTTATCAGAAATATTTGCGGATGTAGAAACCAATGGTTTATTTAATTTTCCAATTAGTTGTTTTAAAAACATTGGTTCAATAAGTCTAATTCCAATAGTATTATCTTTTGCAACTACATTTTTAGCCAAATCTTTTGGCTCATCGTAAATTATAGTAGTTGGTTTTTCCGATAAATCAATTAAATCCCATGCCAAATCGGGTACATCAACAATGTTTTGTAATCTTCTGTCGTTTTCAACAAGAATAATCATCGATTTTTCTTCGTTACGTTGTTTCAGTTTGTATATTTTATCAACGGCTTCGGCATTTGTAGCATCACATCCAATACCCCAAATGGTATCGGTTGGATAAAGTATAATTCCACCATTTTTTAAAACTTCAACAGCCTTGTGTATTTTTTCTTTCATCTTATTCCGAAATTAATTCTTCAGGTTTTTCACTATTTTGATAAGCACCCATATCTGTTTTACCATTTTGAGTACGATTAATTTGAAGTATGTCGATAGGCGATTGTTGGGTAATAATTGTATTTGCTTTGCCTATAATAGGTGATTTTTCTGTAATTCGGAGGTCGTTATTGTATGCATCCCAAAACAAAGGAGCTTCGTTAAACATACATTCTACAAAGTTAGTGTTTGATTTAATATCATCAACATCTAAAGTTGATTTAATTAAGGTATTTTCTAATTTATATACAAATTCAGCCGATTCATCTTCATTTAAACCCAATTCGTTAAAATTATTTCCGTAAATAATACAGTTTCCAAAATAAGCATTTTTAAGGTTTATAGTATGAAAACTACCATTACTAAAATAATTATTGTTAATAGAAACAGCAGGTGTTAGTCGTGGATTACCATTCCAGTAATCAACTATTGTTGAATGAATAAAGCTATGATTTCCACCATAAATTTCAATCGAATATTTTCGGCAATTGTTAATTACTAAATTATCAGCTTCAATTTTACTTCCATAAGCCTGAATACCACTTTTAGTAGTGTTGAATATTTTAGTGTTCGAAATTTTTAAAGTAGGAGTAGAGGTGTGTTTTGTTGAATCAACCTTTAAACCAACTGTTGCATTTTTAATATTTGCGTAATTAATTACGTTGTTTACCGAATTTGTTGATAGCCAAATTTTGTCCCATTGTCCTGGAGCTTCTTCAAATTCATATTCAAGCCTATCTCCTTCAAAAGTAACCTCATTTTCAAACTCTCCGTTTACAATTAAAGTTGCATCGTTCATTATTTTTAAGCTCGATTTACTGTGGAAATGAACACGAGTTCCTGCATTAATTGTTAAGGTGTTATTTGGCTCAACATAAGCCTGTCCGTAAATAACATAAGGTTTATCATTAGTCCAATTATAGTTTTTAATAGCTATTGAATTTTCTCCTTTTTTCGGAAATAAAAAATTAGCATCTTCAACTAGAGTTACAAGTTTTACATTTTGATTAATTGTATTAGATTCAAAAATTAATGAATCAACATATAATGGATTTGTAGTTTTATCCGAATCAATAGTGGTTTCAATAAAAATATAAATACTGTCTTTCGGCGCAATTTCAATATTGTTTTGAGAGTAGCCATTTTTACCATTTATATTTAATCTGTAAAACGAATTGTTTTCTCTTCCAAGTTTAATTTTAGGTATCGAAACCCAATTATTTTCTTGATTATAAACTTTAAGAGTGTATGTTGAACTTCCAATGTTCGAAAATATAGTATCTAGATAAACAGTATCTGCCGAAAATTTAAGACTTTGAGTTATGTTATTTACTGTAAAATCTTTTTTACACGAGCTGATTGAAAGTATCAGTAATGCAAATATATAAAGTGAATTTTTAAGCATGCTTGGTATAAGTAATGTTTAATTGCAAACATAAATTATTATTATCAATATGCAATTTACACTGCAAAATTAATTGAGTGTATTGTTGTGTTTTATCGAAAACCGAATGATCTATTCAAATAAAAAAAGGTTAGCAACAATAACGTTACTAACCTTTTTAATATATTTTACTATTTCATTTTTTCAGTTAAAAGAATAAGTCTCCAAACATCAAACCAAACTAAACAGCCTTTGTTTAATGCTCTGTTTTTAGCAAAGTTTTTGGTGTATTTTCCGAAAAGGTTCAATACCGTTTTTTTTGTTAAAGCTTCGTTTAATAATCTAACATCATCGCCAGTTATTTTTCCTTCTTTATAAAGCTTTATAACGTTATCAATTGCCTTTTCCGATTTTTTCATAAACACATCGTTGGTTTCAATACCTAAGTGTTTAACCGGATTATTGATATGTGTAATTTTAACTTTCGATTTTTCGAGCTGTTTTCCTAATAAAGTATCTTCGTGCCCATATTCTGTAATGCTTTCATCGAATTGATTTAACGAAAAATTAAGAGATTTTATTGCAAAATTATTGCTAGTAAAACTTGTAAAACCTGCTTTGTTTCTTTGTTCGGCAGTTTTAGCTTCTCTTTTTGTTCCGTAATTCCAATGAAGCATTAATTCTTTTTTTGATGGTGGAGTTTCAGAATAAATTGTTCCACCACAAATTACATCAGCTTGGTTATTTTTAATTTCCAGAATGTAATTTTTTAAAAAGTCATCTTCAATATACGAATCAGCATCAATAAAAAGTAACCAATTAAAATTGGCCTTTTCTGCTAAAGTATTTCTAGTTCTTGATCTGCCTAAATTTTTTTCATTTCTAAATACCTCAACGAAATCATATTTATTCATCGAAAAATTTGATATGTCGTGTTTCGAATTAGAAAAATCATCTATAGCAATAATTTCGTACTGTACATTTATACTGTTTCCTTGCTTTACCAACGAATTTATTAGGGTAGTTGAATCCCAATTATATATAGGTATTAGTATCGATATCATACTGCTAGTTTTGTGGTTTGTATTTAAAGAGCTTCTTCTTCAATGTCGTAAATCCTACTTAAATCGCATCTTAACATACGTGCAGGATATTGTCTGATTAAAGAATAATCGTGAGTTGCCATTAAAATTGCACGTCCGTTTTTCGAAATCTCAACAAGTAAATCCATAATCTCTTTCGAAGTATTTGGGTCGAGGTTTCCTGTAGGCTCATCGGCAATTATTAAGTAAGGATCGTTAAGTAGGGCACGGGCAATAGCAACACGTTGTTGTTCTCCTCCCGAAAGTTGAAAAGGCATTTTAAAACCTTTTGTTTTCATTCCAACTCTGGTTAAAACTTCTCTTACTCTGTTGTTAATTTTTTCTTTATCTCCGTATCCAATAGCTTTTAGTACAAAAACTAAATTATCTCTTACATCTCTATCGGTAAGTAGTTGGAAATCTTGAAATATTACTCCTAAATTTCGTCTTAAAAATGGAATGTCATTTTTTTCAATGCCATTTAACTCATAACCTGCAACTTTAACTTTACCTCTTTTAAGCGGAATATCAGCATAAAGTGTTTTAAGTAACGATGATTTTCCTGATCCGGTTTTACCAATTAAGTAAGTAAACTCACCTTTGTTTATAGTTAAAGATACATCGGTAAGTATTAAATTTCCTTCCTGAAAAATATCAGCATTTTCAATTTTAATAATTGGTTCCAATTCTGTTTCCGTTACTTCTACTTCTTCTGACATAGGATTGTTTTTTATTGATATTTATTACAGTAAACTTATTGTAGGGTAAGTTTAAAATTTATGCAATAAATAAAGTGTTGCTGTTTCTGAATTTTAGCAATCAAGAGGGTGTACTTTGTGGTGTATTTTGTATATGTAAAAATGGTTTGATAAAACATGTTGTTTATATCAAACCATTTTTTTATAATTGTTGCTTAAGTTATTCTGTAACAACTACAGAGTTTTCTTCAGCAAATTCGTTAACTACATACATGTCAGCTTTAGTATCATTAATCCACTTTTTACCGTCAATTAAATATTTAAACTGATATTTTTTTCCTTTTTCTAAATTAAGAGAAGTTTTAAAGTTTCCACTTTTGTTTTTCTTAAGAGAAAATTCACTTTCATCCCAATTGTTAAATTCTCCTACCACATTAATTTTGTCTGCTCCTTCTACTTCCTTCGAATTAAGCGAAAATGTAACCTTACAAAGGTCTTTAGTTTTTAGGTATTGTTTTTTTAAGCTCATAGTAACTGATTTAATAAGTTTTACGTATCAAATATACATATTTATTCAAGTAAATTAAAGAAGTGTTTTGTTTGATTTTGTACACTATAATTCATCTTTTGTCTTTCTGTTGAATATCAACTAATTAACAATATGTATTTCATGATTTAATATAGTTATATTTTTTAAATTCACTTATCATATATGAAATAAAATTATTCGATGTAAAATCAAAAAAGGATATTGAAATAAATCAATACCCTTTTTACTAACCTAATCTTAATACTATGACTATGAATCATGCTGCAAATATATATAATTTAAGTTCAATTAAACTACTGTTTGTGTATTTATTTACAAAATAAGTTACAATTTTTAGTTGTTAGGTTAAAATACTTGTTGTTTTGTGTGTTTTTGCACTAAATAATAGGTTATAAGTGTTTAAAGTTTAAGATAATAACTTTAAACCTATCCTTTTCTTTAAAATATCAATTGAAATTACTTTTACAGTTACAATTTTGTTTAGTTCTACTATTTCGTTAGGATCGCTAATATATCTATCCGCCATATTAGAAAGATGTATTAAACCCGATTCTTTTATTCCAATATCAACAAAAGCACCAAAGTTTGTTATGTTTACAACCTTACCCGATAATTCCATTCCCTCGGCTAAATCTTTAATAGTGTTTATGTTATCGTCGAAATGGTGTTCTTTTAATATGCTTCTTGGGTCTAAACCTGGTTTCATTAACTCGTTTTTTATATCGGTTAATGTTGGCAATCCTATATCTTTTGTAATAAACTCATCAAGTTTTATTTTATCAACTAATAATTTATTATTTAATAAATCAGATGTTTTTACTTTTAACGATTTAGCAATTTTTTCTACTATGTTATAACTTTCGGGGTGTATTCCGCTATTATCTAAAGCATTGTTCGATTTTAATATTCTTAAAAATCCAGCACTTTGTTCAAATGCTTTATTTCCTAAGCGTGGAACTTTTAATAGTTCTTTTCTATTTTTAAACGATCCATTTTCGCTTCTATAATCAACTATATTTTGCGCTAAAGCTGGCCCAAGTCCAGATACATACGATAATAAATGTTTACCAGCAGTATTTAAATTTACTCCAACCTTGTTTACAGCCGAAATAGTTGTAGAATCTAATGCATTTTGAAGTTGAGTTTGATTTACTTCGTGCTGATATTGTCCAACTCCAATTGATTTAGCATCAATTTTCACTAACTCAGCTAACGGATCCATTAATCTACGTCCTATTGAAACAGCTCCTCTTACTGTAATGTCGTAATTCGGAAACTCTTCTCTGGCAATTTTAGATGCCGAATATACTGATGCACCATCTTCTGAAATTAAAAATATTGGCAGTTTTAGTTTTAAGTTTTTTACAAACTTTTCGGTTTCTCTTCCTGCAGTTCCATTACCAATTGCAATAGCCTCAATTTTGTAAGTACTACAAAGGTTGAAAACTTTATTTGTTGCCGATTTTTTATCGTTTTGTGGAGGATGAGGAAATAGAGTTTCATTGTGTAGTAAATCTCCGTTTTTATTTATGCAAACCACTTTACAACCCGATTTGAATCCAGGATCAATTGCCAAAATTATTTTCTGACCTAAAGGGGAGGCAAGTAAAAGCTGAGATAAGTTTTTTTCGAAAACAGTAATGGCTTCTAAATCTGATTTTTCTTTTAGCTTATTAAAAATTTCATTTTCAATTGAAGGTTTCAATAATCTTTTATAAGCATCTTTAATTGCTAATTCTATTTCGTTAGCCGATTGGCTATTTCCTTTTATATACTTGTTATTTATTCTCGATAAAGTGTCTTCTTCGTCAATTACTAACGATGTTTTTAAAAAACCAAGTCCAGATGCTCTATTTATTGCCAAAAATCTATGAGATGGAACATTTATTGATTGTTGTTCGTAATCGAAATAGTCCTCGTATTTACTAGCTTCTTCAATTTTACTTTTTACAACTTTCGATTTTAGTTTCGAATGTCTTTCAAAAGTATTTCTAATTAAATTTCTGATGCTGATATTTTCACTAACCCATTCGGCAATAATAAATCTAGCACCCTCAATTGCATCATCTGTATTTTTTATTTCTTTATTTATATATTTTTTAGCATTCAGGTTTAAATCATAACTATTTTGTAATAGTATAATTTTAGCCAAAGGCTCTAATCCATTATCTTTTGCAGTTACGGCTTTGGTTTTTCTTTTCGATTTAAATGGAAGATAAATATCTTCAAGAGTATTTGAATTAAAAGTATTTTCAATTTGACTTCTTAAGTCATCTGTAAGTTTTTTTTCTGAATTTATTTTATCTAGAATGTATTTTTTCCTTTTTGCTAAATCGTTATAATATTCCGATTGCTTTTGAATTTCGGCAATAACAGTTTCATCTAAATTACCGGTACGTTCTTTTCTATATCTAGCAATAAAAGGTATGGTAGCACCTCCAGTTAAAAGTTCAATTGTACTTGAAGCTTGTATGTTTCTGATATTTAACTGTTTTGCTATTCTTGAAATTGTGTTTTCCATTTTGTAATAAATTGTACAGTATTAAATATTAATTTATTTGAATACTATTGTTATTATTTCAAGCTTTTTCAACTAACAAAAAACGATGTAGTGTAAAGGTTTGTTTTAAGTTTATTGAATTGATGAGCGAATATATTTCAAAATATTTTATAATAAAAGTTAACAATAATTGTATGCTGTTAAATTGTGAATTATCAATGTGCAATTATCAATTTAATATTCTAATTAAAAAAAGATTAAATCATTTATAATAACAAAACCCTCAATTAAATAAACAGTACATACTATTTATTTAATTGAGGGTTTTTATACAAGTAAGTTATATAACAAAATTATTAAGTGTACATAAACTTAAATTAACAATTGTTTACTAAAAAAATAACCATTGCTTATAACCATTGCTTATTATATGTTTAGCCAAAAAGTTGCTTTTAAAAATAAAGCTCTTCTAATTGGTGTAAATTCTCCTGTATAATAGTTGTCTCTATAAATTACGTATAAATCGGATAGTGGGTGGTATCTCCATTGAACTCTTGAGTTTATACCCAATGTTTCGTTTTGAGAATTAACCTGAACATCTGTTGTCCAATATAAATTTTTAGTAAATGTAAATTCAAATTTAGGACCTACGTATAAAATAGATGTTTCTTTTGGATACGGGTTTGGTAGGGTAATGTAATCGTAAGTCGATTTCATATAGAAATTAAAATACGGTTGAACTCTGAATCTAAAAATAAGTCCAACTGTTGTTTTATTACCTGCAAAGTAGCTACCTGTTTTTACATTAGTTGCAAGCGATAATTTACGAGATTTATCCGATACATATTCTACAAAAATATCGGTGTATTTATATCCTCCTACTGGTAGCGGAGTTGCACCTTTAGTTCTTGTAGGTTCAAATGGCGAATACAAATAGGTAAACCTTCTTTGTGCTTCGGTACTAATTGCCGATTTGTTATTAAACATTACTAAAAGAGATAATCCTGCATTATAATCGCTTATAAAACTTGGCGTACTACTACTAGTTAAAAAGTCGGCATTTTCATTAGTGTTGAAATCGCTAATTGATGGTTTAGCCTCAATTGTTCCTTTAAAATATATACCATACCAGTTAATATTTAATAAATCTTTTGGATAGAATCGTGGTCCTATTTTTTCATGAAAAACCAATTGATCGGGGCGTTGTATAAAACCTAAATCCGAATTGAAGTTTCCTCCTTCGTATCTCCAAAAAGATTCAGAAGAAAAATTTCGTATTTGATAACTTAAAAAACCACCAGTTGAGTAATCACGACCCTTACGTTCGGGTGTAATTGATTTGTGTGCATAAAATTTACCTGTCCAATTATCGTTGTTCGAGTAAAAGTTAAAATCAACACCAAATACTCTATTATATTTTAATGTATCTGTTTCTTCAGTTGCTTGTCTATTAATATAGAAAGCCGATATATTTGATTTTTTAAATACTTTTTGTTCTACCGAAAGAACTAAATTATTGTTACTAGTAATTCCATTTTCTTCATCACCTCCTGTTTGCACATCAAGTAAACCAACTCTTAAGTTATTGTTTATTTTTCCGGTAAGTCTTGCACCTGCTATTATTGGCAAAACAACATTATTACCATCCTTACTTTTTCCATATCCAATTCTTCTTGAATAAAATGGTGTTGCAAATCCACCAGTACCATATCCATCAAAAAGATCGGCATTATCAAGGAAAAACTGACGTTGTTCGGGAAGGTTTAATTCAAATCGTGTAATGTTTGTTGATCCTTCGTTTACTCCGGTGTTAGAAAAATCAGGATTAACTGTTAAATCTAAATTTGCTCCAGAACCTATTGGTACTTTAACATCAAAACCTGCATTTGGTTTCGATGAAGTAGTGTTGTTTTCAAAATCTTTTCCAACATTATATAATGCATAAGGAATTATGGTAAATGGTGTTCTTGATTTTTTTAGAGGTTTTTCGAAAACCATTTTATTCATGTATGCTAAGTTTTCTATTCTCATGTTTATAGGAACTTTTGCCCATGTAGTATTTACCCACGATTGTGGATCGGTACGGAAGCAATTAAATCTCCAGCTTTTAACTCCATTTTTGTATTTAAGTACAAAAAACGGAATTTTTAATTCTACAATATAGTAGCCATCATATATTTTTGCTTCAGCCTCCCAAGTAGTATCCCAGTTAGTATCTAAAACTTTAAAACCATCAACACCACCACGAGATATTAACCCTTCTTTTAGTACTCCGTAAGGCGAAACATTGAAAGAATATGCATTGTTTCTATCACTAAAAGTATCGAAAGAAAAACTTATATCATCGTTAATTCCATGATCGTAATCTCTCATTAACGATTTCATACTATAATTGTCTCCTACCGTGTATGCTTTTGCCGATATATATAAATAATCATCGGTATAAATCATTCTTACTTCGGTGTTTTTTTCTGCTAATTTTCCATCGTTCGGAAAATGTTCTGAAAAATCTCCAATAGCTTCCGATTGTTGCCAAATGGGTTCGTCTAAAACTCCATCTAGTTTAATTTCTACAGATTTAAAGTACTTTACTTTAACATTAGTTTCTTGGGCTTCAACTTTAAATATGCTAAAAGTTGATAGCAGTATCATGAAACTGATTAGTTTGATATTACTCATGATTGTATCTTTAGGTATTATTAATTTAAGTTAATAATAAATAGAGATTATATCAAAATATATTAGGGTAAATTGCTTGTTTTCTGTTATTTAGTGTTTGTAATTGATGAAATTACTATAATGTGTAATATTGTAAATCTG
>JAGLDK010000087.1 GCA_023145615.1 Ichthyobacteriaceae bacterium
TTACTGTAAAAAGTAACGGACTATTTTTATTTTACGCTTACGTTAGTTTTTTAATAATTATGGTTTTGTAGAAATATATCATAATAAAAAATGCCATAAAATCGGCAATTACCTGACCTGTTACAATATTTATATTACTTCCTGTAATTTTATTATAAAAGAAAATTCCACCAACTAATGGCACAAAGAATAAAAACTGTCGGCTTAATCCAACAATTAACGATGCTGTTTTTTTATTTAGTACCTGCATTGCGTTACTTCCGTGCATTGTAACTGCAACTGTTGGAAAAGAAATGGCAACCAAACGTAATACCGAAACCCCAACATCAATAGTTTCTTTATCAGTAAAATAAATTTGCATTATGTCGTAAGCAAAAACATAAACAACAATACTATAAAACAAAAATATTGCTGATGAAATAATAAGTGTAGTATTTATAATTTCTAAACTACGTTTTTTGTTGCCCGACCCGTAACTATATCCTAGCATAGGCATCATTCCAACATTTATACCATACGAAATATATAAAGCAAGTGTAAAAATATCGTTCGATACACCCCAACCTGCAACCATACTTTCTGATACTTCTGTTGCCAGAATATTAAAAATAGTTATTGCCGCAAAAGTTCCAAATTGCTTACCTAAACTAGGCATACCCAAACTTAATATTTTAGATGAAGTTTGCCATGAAAAATAAGAGTAGAAAGGCTTTTGGTTTTCTTGTTTGTGATTTTCCCAATAAAAATAAAATACAATTAATAAAAATACACCTGCCAATGCAAAACCAATAATTGTTGCAATGGCAATACCTTTTATTCCAAGGTTTGTATAGGTAACCACGTAGTAATCGAGAGCCGCATTTATTGCTGCCGACATTATTGTTGCAATGGTTGGCATAATTGAGTAACCAATACTTCGAAGCACAAAAACTAAACTCAGCATAAAAATCATTGGAGTAGATGCAAAGCTAAATGTTTGTAAATAAATTGTAGCCTTTACAATTACCTCTTCGGTAATTTTACTTGTTGAGCTCATTGTAAATAACGATAATAGATGTGGCCCAAATTGATATAAAATATAATTTAAAATAATACCACCAATTAACGACATACCCATAATAGTAATTGCTCCACTACGCACAGCTTCATTATCTTTTCGTCCGTTAGCTGTTGATACAAATACCATACCTCCAATGCTTAGCCACATTGCAAGTGCAATTATTAAAAATGTAATACCAAATACTAACGATACAGCCTGAACTTCCTCAATACCCAAAGTTGAAACATAGTATTTATCTAGTACTCCGTATAATCCTTCCGAAATCATAGATATAACACCCATACCTCCAAGTACAAAAAGTCCTTTTTTTACCGATGTTTGAGCTAAGTATTTATTATCTGCCATGTTGTGCTATTTTTTTGTAAAGAAGTTATGTGTAAATTAGAAGTAGTAAAAAGTTGTAAACAATTGCATTTAAGTGTATAAAAATTATTAATTATAACTATTCATACAATGGACAATAGTAATTTTAAAAACGTTAAAAGTAAAATAAAAACCACTAATGATGATGTTTATTGGTGTATTGATGATGTTTATGACAGCTTTGATTTTGATTATGTATGCAATAGGGTGGAAAAAAAGAAGTGTATTGATGATTCGTTAAGTGATATTGATGATTTTTAAGCCATGTAGGTTAATGCAAGTCTTACCGTAACAATAACAAACAAAGGTTTTTAGTTACTTACTAAAAACCTTTGTTTGTTATTATTTATATAAAATGTGTATTATTTATACTAACACTATTTTGTTAGTACAGTAGGTGCATTTTTATATTCTTCAGAAAAATCGCCAGTTAATGTGCTTAAAAAAGTAACAATTTCATTTATTTCATTTTCAGTTAAATCAATATTTAACTCGGCTTTTCCCATTATTTTAACAGCATCGCTTAATTTTGCAATACTACCATTGTGCATATAAGGACCAGTTTTTTCAATATTTCTTAACGATGGAACTTTAAACATAAATTTATCAATATCGTTTTTGGTTTCTTCATATTTACCCATGTCCACTTTTCCGTTTAAGTAGTTACTGTAATCTCCGGTAAGTGGAAATTTCTGTAGCATTGATGCCCCAACTAACGATCCTGAATGACATGTTAAACAACCTTTATCAATGTAGGTTTTTAATCCTTCTTTTTCTTTTACAGATATTGCATTTTCATCTCCCGATAAATATTTGTCGAAACGAGAAGGTGTAATAAGTTCTCTTTCGAAAGCACCAATTGCATTTTCAATATTTTTGTATGTAATAGGATTTTTTTCATTTGGATAAGCATCGGCAAACATTGTTTTATAAAACGAAACTTTACTTAATCGTTTTACTAAAAAGTCTTTCGATGGAATGTTCATTTCAACCGGATTAGTAATTGGCATTCCTGCCTGTGCCTCCACATCTTTAGCTCTTCCATCCCAAAACTGAGCAACATGAAAGGCCGCATTTAAAGTGGTAGGTGAGTTACGTGTTCCTTTCGATTTTCCATCATCACCATCAGAAACAGCTTTACTATCAACCCCGTAATTTTTTAAATCATGACAAGTATTACAACTTTGTGTTTCGTCTTTCGATAAACGATTGTCGAAATACAAAGCATGACCCAAATCAATTTTAGCTTTAGATGTGGGGTTACTAATATTCGGTGCTTTTTCTGGAAGAACAGCAAAATATCTTTCTGCTTCGGTTCTTATTTTTTTTAATTCTGTATCAGAAAGTTTATTAACTTTTTCTGATTTATTATTTGCATCATTTCCACAAGCTACCAAAGTACTTGCAATAACTATTGCTGATAAAATTTTACGTAACATTTTAAGGTTTTATTTATTAGTTTATTTTAAGAAGTAATTACAAAGCTATGTTAAAAAAATAGATATGTAAAATCAATTAAGTAACATGATAGAATTATTTGTGTATATAAAATTAAATTAACGAGTGTTTATAGATGCTGAATAATGAACCATTATTTAATACAATACTAAATGTAATATTAGGTTTACAAAGTGTTTGAATTAAAAAAAACTACTTTCTAAATATTTAGAAAGTAGTTTTTTGCCTTTTCTTAGATTAAATAAAATTTATTTAGAATTAATAGGGTTCACTCGTTCACTTTTAATTCCGTCATAAATTTAATTTTATTTTTTCAAATCAATTTCTTTTAAGTTTTCAATACGGTTTCTGATTAAAAAATCGTCAATAGTTTCGAAATGCTCAATAACTCTACCATCCTTAAATTCAAAAACTTTTTCAGATAAACCTTGAAGGAAATCTCTATCGTGAGAAACCAAAATTAAAGTTCCATCAAAATTCAAAAGAGCTTTTTTAAGCATGTCTTTCGATTTTAAATCTAAGTGGTTTGTAGGCTCATCTAAAATTAAAACATTTACAGGCTCTAATAGCAATTTAACCATGGCTAAACGTGTACGCTCTCCACCCGAAAGTACTCCAACTTTTTTATCAATATCATCTCCGGCAAACATAAATCCGCCAAGTATATTTTTAATCTGAGTTCTAATATCTCCTTTTGCAACCTCATCAACAGTTTGAAAAACGGTAAGTTCGGTATCTAACATCGAAGCTTGATTTTGAGCAAAATATCCAACCTTAGCATTGTGCCCAAGTTTACACTCACCATCAAAATCAATTTCGCCCATTATGGCTTTTATCATTGTCGATTTTCCTTCTCCGTTTCTACCAACAAACGAAACTTTTTCTCCTCTCGAAATTGTTAAATCTGCATTTTTAAATACATCTTTATCTCCGTAGCTTTTAGATAAATCTTTTGCAATTACCGGATAATCTCCCGAACGTGGAGCAGGAGGGAACTTAATATTTAATGCCGAATTATCAACTTCATCAATAACAATAGGTTCAAGTTTTTCAAGCATTCTTTCTCTTGATGAAACCTGATTTGTTTTAGAGAATGTACCCTTAAAGCGTTCAATAAAAGCTTTGTTATCGGCAATAAACTTTTGTTGTTCATCGTATGCTTTTACCTGATGTGCTCTGCGTTCCTGACGTAGAGTAAGGTAATGAGAATAGGTTGCTTTGTAGTCGAATATTTTACCCATACTAACCTCAATAGTACGGTTTGTAATATTATCGATAAAAGCTTTATCATGAGAAATTACCATTACAGCCTTGGCTTTATTGATAATAAAATCTTCTAACCAAATTACAGTTTCAATATCAACGTGGTTAGTAGGCTCATCTAATAAAATTAAATCGGGTTTTTGAAGTAAAATTTTAGCAAGCTCAATACGCATACGCCAACCACCACTAAATTCGGCAGTAGGTTTGTTAAAATCATTACGTTTAAAACCAAGTCCGATTAATGCTTTTTCAACTTCAGCATCGTAATTTATATCTTCAATAGCATAAAATTTATCTCCAATTTCTGTTACATCTTCAATAATTTTCATGTACGCATCCGATTCGTAATCGGTACGAGTTTCAAGTTCTTTATTTAAACGCTCCATTTCGTCACGCATTTTAAAAATGCTACTAAAAGCTTTCGATGCTTCATCAAAAACAGAACAATTATCTTCGGTAAGTAAATGCTGAGGTAGATAAGCAATAACAGCATCATTTGGTTTTCGTACAGCTCCTTTATTAGGTTTGCTAACACCGGCTATAATTTTCATCATAGTTGATTTTCCGGCACCGTTTTTACCCATTAATGCTATTTTATCATTTTCATTTATTGCAAAAGTTACATTACTAAATAATGTATCTCCTCCAAATTCTACACCTATTGCATCTACTGAAATCATAGTACTTGTACCTGTTTTTAAATTCGGCGCAAAGGTAGTGTTTTTTAGGGTATGTAAAACACCTACTTCTCTTTATACAATAGTAATTTTAGTTGTTTTTTATGTGCTTTATCCACGCATCATTATACCTAATATCTGTTTTAATTGCTCTTAATTCTTTCTCACTTTCATTTATGTCTTTAATCAAAATCATATTAAAATACATTTTTCTGTCTTCAACATAGCGTATTATGCTGTAATTCATATTATTGTTTTTTCTAGATATGATAATGTTGTTTACAGCGTTTTTAAAATATTCGAAAGCACCACTTACAATATACGTTCCAATTTCAGGTTGTTTGTTGCGTACATAATTTTCGAAATCAAAATAATCTTCATTATCAATGCTATATCTGTAAATATAGTATTCTGTTGAATCGGAAGTGTTTGCTGCAATAGTATTTGGATATATTGTATAATCGGTACTTCTGTTTTTAGGATCTATTTTAAATTCAAGCTTCGATAAACTATCCTTATAATTTATTTCAGAAACTATTTTGTAGGTTATTCCTTTATCTAAAGTAAAATTAACGCCTTCTTTTTTTGCAATTTTGCTTTCAGTTAATCTAAACTTATTACCATCTTTTTTGAATAAACTTACCGGAATACTATCGTTTTCGCTTTTAAGCATTATAGTATATACATTAATTGTATCGGGTTTGCTTTTTTCAAAGTATAATATATTATCATCTCCGTTAGTATCTAAAGCACTTGTGGCAACATACCCTTTTGTGTTTTTATTATCCGTAAAAAATATACCCAAATCATTAACATTCGAATTTATTGTTCTACCCATATTTTCAGATAAACTATATTCGTTGTTTGTTAAATTAGAAACAAATATGTCGGCACCTCCAAAACCATAATGCCCAAACGATGAAAAGTATAGCTGTTTATTGTTTACAAAAGGAAACATTTCGTTTTGTATAGTATTAATATTACTACCTAAATTTTTGGGTTCGCTCCATTCTCCTTTATCCGATAATTTACTTGAGTAGATGTCGAATCCACCATATCCACCAGGCATATTCGATACAAAGTACATTGTGTTTTGTTCTTTATAAAAGTACGAATGTGTGTAACTATATTTTTCGTTACAAAAAGGTAGAGTTGTTATTTCAGAATAATCTCCATCAATATTTTGTGCTGTTTTAATTGTTTGCATTTCAATACCATAATACGTTCCACCAAGTGATTTAGTAAAAGGTGTTTTTTCTGAATATTCAATATCAGAATTAGTAGAAAAGTATATGTTATTATTTTTATCAAAACTAACCGAATTGTTGTTGTAATTATTGCTACCAGTAATTTTAACTTCTTCGGGTTTGCCTATTGTATTAGGAGAATAGGCTTTTACTGTAGATTTAACTATCATATATCCCGAAGTTATATCTTTTATTTTTATTGTGTATGGAATTGAATAATACAAAGTAGAATCAGTAAAATACATGCCCGAAAATCTTTCGCCTATATCAATATTGGTTTTAGTAGTAATAAACGGTCCATCTTTATCGCTGTTTTCAACCCACTTATATAACCCACATTTATGGTTTTGTGTAAGAGGATTGTCGGTGCAATTACCATACTCTTCCATTACTTTTTTTGCTTCTTGTGTTTTTCCTAACGATATTAGGCATTGAGAATAGTTAAATAATATTTCTGAATCTACAGTAGAACTCGATATTAAATATCTTTCATAATAAGTAGCGGCCTTTAAATAGTTAAATACAGCCGAGTAGCTTTCTGCTATTTTTTTGTAGAGGTAAGTTTTTTCATCTTTATTGTTTGATTTCAAAAGTGCAGATTTGTAATCTCCAGCTGCTTCTTCGTAATATCTACTATTAAAGTTGTTATCTCCATTAATAATATGACGTTGGTTTGAGCATGAAGCAATGAAAAATAGGGTTAAGATGGTAGAACTGATTAATTTTTTCATGTTAAATATGTTAAAAAATATACAAGTGGGGACGTGTTTTTCTTATAACTAATTCCTCAGTTATAAGTTGTATAAATATAGTTAAACATATTTAAAATCAGAAACTTAGGTCTTTATTATTTGTAGATAAATAGGTTTTAATGTAACGTAGCTTGTTTTTTTGTGATTTGTTGTAAAATGCACGGTAGTATTTAAAGTTGTATGCTGAGTTTGTGTTGTGTTAACGTTAAAATAAATAATTGTTTTTACTTTAAGGTTAATAGAGGTAATTTTGCCTCGTGTACAAGTTGCTTTGTAACACTTGTATTAAAAATATTATGTATTATTGAATGAGATTGTTTAACCATAACTAATAAATCGGCTTTATTATTTATGTACGAAATATTAATTCCATCAGCAATATTTTCTCTTTTAATAAAGTTGAAGCTTATATCAAACTCCTTTGTTAAAGATGAATGTTCTTTATTGAAATTCATTATTAACTTTTTAGCTTCTTCTATTTCAGCTTCGGTTGATTGAATATTTATTACTGTAATTTTTGCGTTGCTTTTTCTTGCAATTATAGCAAGCAACGACATTTGGTAGGTGGATAAAATGTAATCTAAATCAGAAGCAAATATTATATGTTTTACTCCTTTGTATTGCGAATTACACGGTATTGCTAATACAGGTATTTCGCAATCTTTTATTGCTTTATATGTATTCGAACCCAAGAAAAGTTTCTCTAAATACGACGTACCTGTAGCACCCATAATTATTAAATCAACATTATTGTCGTTAATTATCGAGTCAATTCCATCGGATAAATGTGTATTATAAATTTTCCACATTATAATAGAATTAAAGTGCTCGGTATTTTCAAATATGTGTTGTTTTAATTTTTCTAATTCTTGGTTTGCGGTTTTCTTCATAACATCATTAACCTTATTAAATCTGACCGAACTTGATTGAGGCTGAGCGTACGTATGAAGGACAATTATTTTAGAGTTGTAAATTTTAGCTATTTCAATAGCATATTTTAATGCGTTAACTGACGCTTTAGAAAAATCTATAGGTACCAATATTGATTTCATAATGTTGTATTTTTATGTTGTACAACTTTTATAGTAGTAGGTTTTAGACGCAAATAGTTAATAATAAATTCATTAGTATTTGTTAAAATAACTACATGTTGATATCTTATAAAGTTACGAAATAAGAAATTAATGATAATTTACTTCAGAAGTAGGAATAAATAGAGTGCTTTTGTATGGAAATATATATTAGTGCAAAATTATTCGAGCACTTAAGTTATTGATTAATTAATAAGAATTTATAAGTACTGTGTGATTAACACATAACCATTACTTATTTAGTGTTTATCTTCAGATAAATAAAGCTCATTACCGCTCATTTTAATGGATAGTTTTTGTGTTAATTTTTCTTTTTTTCTGAAAAACCACTCTACTAAAATTGTACTAAGTAAAAGTATAATTGTTGCTAGTATCGATGCTTCGAAACCGAAATTACCACCTGTTATTAAAACACTTCCAGTTGTTTTTTGCTCAATAATTGATTGTATGTTTTGCCCACTAACATCAAATCCCAAAATAGGACCTTGAGTAAAATTCCATGTAAAATGTAAGCCAATAGGAAACCATAAGTTTTTAGTATGTACATATGCCGATGATAATAATGTACCTGCAAGCATAATGTTTACAAATGCTATAATTGTAATTCCGGAGTTATAGAGGTGTAAAATTGCAAACACTATCGATGATATTGCAATAGCAACGTATTTATTAGTTGCTTTTGTTAAATTGTTTAGTAAAAAACCACGAATTAAAACTTCCTCATGCACCGAAACTAACGCAAACATAATTGCGTATTTAAATATTGCCAGGCTGTTAAAATTAATAGATGTAATTTCAACAGCTCCAAGTATTACAGTTAATAAAAAACCTATCAACATAAGTATAGTACCTAACGAAAGTCCAAATACAAAATCAAATAGTCTGTTTTTAAAAGTTAACCCCATCGAATAAAAACTTTCTTTATCTATAAGTTTTTTATACAATGCAATTATTGAAAAAGAAGCTGTGGTGGTTACAATTAAAAATATTATTGAATTTACGGTGTTACCTTGCTGATATGGATATATTTTATTAAGATTAATATTGGATATAATTTCGAAGATTATTATTGAAGGAAATAAAATAATAAGTAAAATTATAATATATATTATTGGATGTGTTTTTTGTAATGACAAAATAGAAAATGTATTAATGGGGTGTATTTTTATTGAAAGT
>JAGLDK010000088.1 GCA_023145615.1 Ichthyobacteriaceae bacterium
ACTCATCGTTAAACAAATAAACTTTTCCTTTACTCCCAGTGTTCTGAGTAATTTTTTTATGATATTTTGTTACAGTAGCAGTGTGTACATTTGGCACACTACGATTTGGGTGGAAACCAATAGCCGAAACCATTGCAGGTCCAATAACTGGCAAACCTAAAACCATATTTGCAATACCCGAAATATAAGTATTACTCATAATGCGGTTTAATGCAGGGTTGTAAGCAATCATTTTAGTACGAAAAGGTACACCGTTTACATCGTAATAATGCTGCATAAATTCAGCTTTAAGACGTGTAATATCTACGTTTGATGGACATTCCGACTTACAAGCCTTACAACTTAAACACAAGTCCATTACTTCGTAAATTTCTTTATGGTCAAGTGCATTTTTTCCTTCTGGAGTACGGCTCATGTATTCTCTTAAAACATTGGCACGCGCTCTGGTAGTTTGACTTTCGTTTTTTGATGCCTGATATGACGGACACATTGTGCCTCCAATTTCAGAACTCTTTCTACAATCTCCCGAACCATTACATTTTTCAACAGCACGTTGAAAACCATCAGTATTTGAAAAATCAAATACCGTATCAACTTCATGAGTTGTATAATCCTCGTCGTAACGCAAAAACGTGTTCATTTTAGGAGTATCAACAATTTTATTTCTGTTGAAAATACCCTTTGCATCCCACGATTGTTTTACATCTTTAAAAAGTTGGTAATTTTTCTCACCAACCATCATAGGTATAAACTCTCCACGTAAACGTCCATCACCGTGCTCTCCACTTAACGAAGCATTGAATTTTTTCGCCAACTTAGCAAAATCTTCAGCAACTGTATGAAACATATCACGTCCTGATTTATCCTTTAAATTCAGTACCGGACGTATGTGTAATTCTCCTGTTGAAATGTGCGCATAATAAACAACTTCAAGTCCTCTATTATTTAAAATTTCTTGCACTCCCAATAAATAATCAGGAAGTTCGTTTGGCTTAACAGCAACATCTTCAACAACCGGTTGTGGTTTTGGATCTCCAGGCATATTACCTAAAATACCTAAACCAGCTTTACGTAAATCCCAAACTTTTTTAACATCATTACCTGTAATTAACGGAAAATGGTAACCATATCCCGCCTCTCTCATGCTAACTTCTAAATCTTTAGCAACCTGATGTAACTCTTCTTCTGTTTCTCTCGAAAACTCAACAATTAATAAAGCTCCTGGCGATCCTTCAATAAAGAAACGGTTTTTAGCCTGAGTTTTATTTTGTTTAGTAAGTTCAACAATTACACTATCAATTAATTCAACTGCATTTGGATTATGCTTTAAAGCAACAATATTTCCTTTAGCAGCCTCAATAACATCGTTTACGTGTACAGCAACAACTCCGGTATATTTTGGAGGAAGATCAATAAGGTTAACCTTAATTTTTGTAGTAAATCCTAAAGTACCCTCACTACCAGCCAAAAGCTGATTAAAGTTAAATGGCTTATCAGAGTTACCATAAACTTCGTTTTCCATCAATAAATCTAAAGCATAACCTGTGTTTCTACGCTTAATTTCTCTGTCAGGAAAATTATTTTTGATTTCATCAACGTTTTCTTGGTTCGATAGTATGTTGTTAATATCGTTATACAACTTACTTTCTAACGTATCGCCTTTTAATTTCTCTTCAAATTCGGCCTTTGTTAAATCTCCGAAAACAACTTCAGTACCGTCGCTTAATATAACATCGGTTTCAATTGTGTGCATACGAGTATCGCCGTACATCAACGAGTTCGATCCCAAAGAGTTGTTTCCAACCATACCACCAATCATACATCGGTTGGCTGTTGAAGTTTCGGGAGAGAAAAATAAACCGTATTGTTTTACTGCAAGGTTTAGCTCATCTCTAACAACACCTGGCTCAACAATTGCATATTTTTCGGTTGGATTAATCTCAATAATTTCGTTCATATGTTTCGATATATCAACGATTAATCCATTACCTACAACCTGACCCGCTAATGATGTACCAGCAGCACGAGGTATAAGGTTTATATTGTGTTTATCAGCAAATTCAATAATTCGCTTAATATCTTCTTTGTCTTTAGGACGAGCTATACCTATTGGTCTTTCTCTATATGCCGAAGCATCGGTAGAATAAACAACTTTCTGAATATCATCCAGAAGCATATCTCCCTTAATTTTTTCTCCTAATTCAAGTAATAATGTTTGCATGTTTTTTTGGCTTTTTGATGCCACAAAAGTATAGTATTTAGAAACTTATATGTGTAATATTTGTCATGTTTGTCATTTTTATTTTTACGATATAAAATAACACATAACAATTACATAATAAAGCAATTACAACATTTTTATATGAAACCATTTTAACATAAAAAACAAAAACACATATTATTATGATTTTTATCATATTTATACGGCAATAAAATAGTGTAGTTATGTCATTTATAGTGGATAGTTAGAAATGTGTTATTCTCAACTTTCTAAAATCAAACAAATTAGCACATCGTTACCTTATATAAGAGCTTTAGGAGTTTAAAGGTCTATCACTACAAATAAACTTTAGTTGCTATAACTGTTTACATAAAATGTTTCTACTACGTTCCCTTCGCTTTTAAAATTCAACATAACCATACTACAATAACAATAATTATCCCCTATTTTTAACATAAACCACTTAAATTATCTATTTTTAATTTACACATTTAGCTCATTAATCATCACCTAACTACCCGTAAAACAGCATACTATCATAAAAAAAACACGATTTAATAAAAATTAAAGCGTTTAAATCCTAATTTGTTTATTTTTGCCAAATCAAACAAATGCACATTACACAATTATATATGAACGATTCGCTTGTAATTATACCAACCTATAACGAAAAAGAAAACATTGCACTTATTATTGAGGCTGTGTTTTCTGAAGAAAAAAACTTTGATGTTTTGGTGGTAGATGATAATTCTCCGGATGGAACTTCAGACATTGTAACTGAGTTAATTAGCAAATATAATAGCGCTAATAATAACAGATTGCATATTGAAAAAAGACTTGGGAAAAATGGTTTAGGTACAGCATATATACACGGTTTTAAATGGGGATTGGCAAAAGGATATGATTATTTTATTGAAATGGATGCCGATTTTTCTCATAATCCGAAAGATTTAATTCGTTTATATAATGCGTGTAAAGTTGATGGAAATGATGTTTCAATAGGATCGAGGTACATAAAAGGTGTAAATGTTGTTAACTGGCCTATGAAAAGGGTATTGCTTTCTTATTTTGCATCTAAGTACGTAAGGTTAATTACATCGTTGCCAATTGAAGATTCTACAGCTGGTTTTGTTTGTTACAAACGAAATGTACTGGAAATCATAAACCTTAACAAAATTAAGTTTGTAGGTTATGCTTTTCAAATAGAAATGAAGTTTAAATCGTGGCAACATGGCTTTAAACTTTTTGAAGTACCTGTAATTTTTACCGACCGTACAATGGGTGAATCGAAAATGAATCGTAGTATATTAACAGAAGCAATTTTTGGAATAATAAACATGAAAATTAGAAGCTGGTTTACTAAATACGAAAAGGTAAATCAGTAATAAATACTATTTAAGTATTCCGACAAAATTAAACGTGTATATGTAAACACTATTAATTATAAATAATTTTGTCTCATTACTTAAAACAAAAAGGTTTCTGACAAATGCAGTAGAAAACAATTAATTATTAAACTTATGTTTAATAATTTTATTTATCAGAATAACCTAACAAAAATAAAAACACAACTTATTATTTTTAGCTATAAACAATAGTTTAAGGCTGAAAAATAAAACCTACGTTATTATAATGACAAATTCAGTATTGATAAAAAATGCTTCTGTTGTAAATGAAGGTATTACAACAGAAACTGATGTATATGTAGAGGATGGAATTATTGTTAAAATTGGCGATAATTTATCAACACGATCGATAGATACTAAAGTTATAGATGCTTATGGATTACATTTATTACCGGGTGTAATTGACGATCAGGTGCATTTCAGAGATCCGGGTTTAACTCATAAAGGCGATACTTTTACCGAAACACGTGCAGCAGTTGCAGGTGGTATTACTTCGTATATTGAAATGCCTAATACAAATCCGCAAACTACAACTCAGGTTGAGCTTGAAAAAAAGTTTGTTAACGCATCTAAAAAATCTCTTATAAACTACTCGTTTATGATGGGTGGTACTAACGATAATATTGAAGAAATATTAAAAACTGACAAAAAAAATGTAGCTGGACTTAAATTATTTTTAGGTTCATCAACCGGAAATATGTTAGTTGATGATGAAAAGGTTTTGGAAAATATTTTTTCGAAAACCGATTTATTAATTTCTGCACATTGCGAGGATGAAACTACTATTAAATTAAATACGCAAGAAGCAATTGACAAATACGGAGAAGATGATATTCCGATAAGTGCACATCCCGAAATTAGAAGTGCTGAGGCTTGTTATATTTCTTCATCAAAAGCGGTTGAACTAGCTAAAAAAACAGGAGCACGTCTTCATGTTTTCCACTTATCAACCGAAATTGAAACTCATCTTTTTACAAATAAAATTCCTTTAAAGGATAAAAAAATCACTGCTGAGGTTTGTGTTCATCACCTTTGGTTCGATCAAGATCAGTATGCCAATAAAGGAACTTTAATAAAGTGGAACCCTGCTGTAAAATCGAAAGAAGATAAAGAGGGTTTATGGAAAGCGCTACTTGATGATAGAATTGATGTTATTGCTACCGACCATGCTCCGCATACTTTAGAAGAAAAACAAAACACATATTTAAAAGCACCTTCTGGTGGGCCAATGGTTCAGCACTCGTTGGTTGCAATGTTAGAAACTACTAAACAAGGTAGAATTTCGGTAGAAAAGGTTGTTGAAAAAATGTGCCATAACCCTGCTATTTTGTTTGAAGTAGAAAATCGTGGCTTTATTAGAGAAGGTTATTATGCCGATTTGGTTTTGGTTGATTTGAGCTCTCCATGGAATGTTAAAAAAGAAAACATTTTGTATAAATGTGGATGGTCGCCAATGGAAGGGCAAGTTTTCCGATCGAAAGTAATGTACACTTTAGTTAACGGAAGTTTAGTTTTTAATGCTGGTAAAATTGATGACGAGCATAGAGGTATGCGTTTAAAATTTGATAGATAAAACTTTACTGCATTATTTAACACAAAACACAATTTGTGTATAATTGGCAGTAAAACACAACATAAACAATTAGCAAAGGCATAAAGAAAAACTTATTACGTTTTTTTCTTTATGCCTTTGTTTTAATAATTTGGTGTACTTACATTAACATCAAAAAAGATATAACATATATGAAAAAAGCACTACTTATTTTGTTGGCAACAACGTTTTTATACAGTTGCACCACTACTTCCGAAAAGCCAACTCCATTTTTAGAAGAGCAAGAAATGACTAACATGCTTGTTGATTTAAGTTTGGCCGAAGGATCGAGGGTTTATGCTGCTTCTAAAAGAGATTCATCATCAAAAAAACTTACTGTTGAACAAAATTATGCTCTTGTATTTGCAAAATACGATTTAACAAAAGCCGAATTCGATACTATTAATAAATGGTATGTATCGCACTCAAAAATTTATAAAAATGTTTACAAAGGTGTTGTTGACAGTTTAAATGTTGTAAAAAAAGAAATAACAAAAAATAAAGAAAAAGATAAAAAAATACGACAAGAAGCTAACAAAAAAAGAAAGGAAAAAATTGCTATCGAAAAAAAGGAAAGAGAAGCTGCTAGATTAAAGAAAATTGCTGATGGAAAAAAGCAAAAGGAATTAGATAGACTTAAACAAATTGAAAACGAAAAGAATAAATAACAGTATGAAAAATTCTTTTTTAATTAAATGGGGAATGGTGCTTTTTGCTGTTTTATCGTTTGCAACTGTTTATTCTTTAAACTTAACAGGCACAAAATCAAACACAACCTCCCCTACTCCTTTAAAAACTTCGGCACCTTTTATTTCTTCGGCATCAAAAACTAATAATTTTATTGAATATAATATTATTGATATTGAAGGTAATAAATGGGACAATATTGATTTATCGGGAAGTGTGGTTGTTTTTAACTTCTGGTTTTCGGCATGTCCGCCTTGTAAAAAAGAAATACCCGAACTAAATAAATTAGTTGACCATTATGCCGATAAGAATGTAATATTTATTGCAGTATCGTTAAACAATCATTATGAAGTAGAAAACTACATTGAGAAAAATCCTTTTAAATATCATTTAGTAGCCAATGGCGATGCAGTAATTGATGGATTAGGTATTAATGCTTTTCCTACCCAAATAATTATTGATAAAGATGGTAGCTTATTCCAAAAAATTCAAGGCAAAGTTACTTACCTTGAAATGAAAAATTATATTGACAAAGTTTGTAGCAAACAACAAGAGTAATAGTTAATTATATAACACCTATAAATGCTCGTTAATTTAAATTTAACTACACAAATAATTGTGTAGTGGCACCTAACTATAATAGCAAATTTTAATGATTTAATTTAATTTGTTATAAAACAATTATTTAGCTCTTACAAAACAAAAAATAATCCAAAATTATTAATTGGTATTAATTCAACTTAATTGTTATTTTTGGTGGTTATTGAACTAGTACAATTTAGAAAAACCTATCGTAATGGAATTATTCAAAAAATGGAATAACATAACCGGCTGGGTAATATTTGCAATTGCATCTTTTACTTATTTAGCCACAATTGAACCTACTGCCTCGTTTTGGGACTGTGGAGAGTACATATCTACAGCTGTAAAACTTGAAGTTGGACACCCTCCGGGAGCACCCCTTTTTCAAATGCTTGGTGCAGTAATTTCAATTTTTGCCTTTGGCGATGTAATGCAAATGGCTAAAATGGTAAATATGATGTCGGCATTAAGCTCATCGTTTGCTATTTTATTTTTATTCTGGTCAATAACTCACCTTGTGAGAAAAGCTGCAATGAAAGAAGGTGAACTAACCAAAGCAAATACTATTGCCATACTTGGTAGTGGTGTTGTTGGTGCATTAGGTTTTAC
This sequence comes from Ichthyobacteriaceae bacterium, assembly GCA_023145615.1. Lineage (GTDB taxonomy): Bacteria > Bacteroidota > Bacteroidia > Flavobacteriales > JADGDT01 > JADGDT01. Next base: position 7,097 of record JAGLDK010000088.1, read on the forward strand.
TTTTACCGATACATTTTGGTTTTCGGCAGCCGAAGGAGAAGTTTATGCAATGGCAATGTTATTTATTGCAATGGTTTTTTGGATGGGCTTAAAATGGGAAGATGAAGCAGAAGATAGCCGATCATCGCGTTGGATTGTACTAATATCGTACATATACGGTTTGGCAATTGGCGTACACCTAATGGTTATTTTAACTATTCCAGCAATTGGATTTATTATATTCTTTAAAAAATATAAAAACGTTGATTTTAAAAGCTTTGTAATTGCAAACGTAGTTATAGTAGCAGTTTTAGGTTTTGTATTTAAAATAGTTTTTCCACTTACAATGATGTATTTAGGAAAAGTAGAATTATTCTTTGTTAATACAATGGAACTTCCTTTTCATGGAGGAACAATTATTGGAGGTATTATTTTAGTTGCAGCATTTGTGATGGCATTAATGTTTACCCGTAAAAAAGATTGGCACATTGCAAACACCGTTGTTTTAGCTTTAATGTTTATGTTGATAGGTTTCTCAAACTATTTAATGCTATCAATTAGAGCAAACACAAACACTCCTATTAACGAAAATAATCCATCAACTGCGGTAACTCTTTTAGACTACTACAACCGTATTCAGTACGGAGAATGGCCTGTTATATATGGTGCAATGTACACTGCATACGAAGGTGGATTAAAACTTGATGAGCAAAGACCTTATTTTGATGGTACTCCTTTATACGAAGCCGACACCGCTGAGGGTAAATACATAATGGTTGACGATAAAAAAGGAACTAAATATAATTTCGATAAAAAACACGTTGGTTTATGGGCACGTATGTATTCTCATAATCCAAGTCATATTGAAATGTACAAGGCAATTGCAGGAAATCCAAAACCTGGGCAACGTCCTACTTTTGGGCAAAATATGAAATACTTCCTCGATTATCAGGTTGGATACATGTATATGCGTTATTTTATGTGGAATTTTGTTGGAAAACAAAACGATATACAAGGTAAATATGAGCCTACACATGGTAACTGGATGAGTGGAATTAATTTTATTGATGAAGCCCGTTTAGGTCCACAAGATAACTTACCAAAAGATTTGGCTAATAATAAAGCCCGTAATACTTACTATTTTTTCCCTTTAATTTTAGGACTAATTGGTTTAATATTTCATTTCAAACATAATAAAAAGGATGCTTATTCTATTTTCTTATTGTTTATACTAACAGGTATTGCCATTTTAGTTTATACAAGTCCTAAACCATTTGAACCACGAGAAAGAGATTATGCTTTGGTAGGTTCGTTTTACGCATTTGCTATTTGGATGGGAATTGGTGTTTGGGCTATTTACAAAGAACTTTACTCTAAATTAAGCGGAAAGGTAGATGCAAAAGTACTTGCAATTTCTACAACGGTTGTTTTATCGTTATTAGTACCAGGTATTTTGGCTAAAGAAAACTGGAACGATCACGATCGTTCGGGAAGAACTGCTGCCAGAGATTTGGCAAAAATGTATCTCGATTCGGTTGATAAAAATGCTATTTTATTTACTTATGGAGATAACGACACCTTCCCCCTTTGGTATGTTCAGGAAGTTGAAGGTTACCGTACCGATGTTAAAATAGTAAACCTATCGTTATTAAATACCGATTGGTATGTTGACCAAATGAAAATGGATACTTACGATGCTAAGGCTATTCCTTCTCAAATGACTCATAACTTATACCGTCAGGGAACCCGAGATGTTGCTTATTTTTACGATAAATACGGCATATCAGATAAACGTATTACTGCCAAACAATTTATTGATTGGATTGCATCGGACGATGATAAAACAAAAGTTCAGTTTTCGGAAAACGGAACTGAAGTAATTTATCCAACTAAAAAGCTAAGAATACCTGTTAATAAAAAAGTTGTTCTTGAAAACGGAATTGTAGCAGCTAAAGATTCGGCTAAAATACTAGATTACCTTGATTGGGATTTAGAAGGCAATGCCCTTGAAAAAAAGGATATGCTTATTATTGATATGATAGCAAATAACAATTGGAAAAGACCAATGTATTTTGCTGTTACTGCCGGATATTCTTCTAAATCGTTTTTATATTTAGATAAATATTTTCAGCTTGAAGGTTTAGCATACAAAGTAATTCCTATTAAAACAGAAAGAGAAGGACTTGATATGGGTAAAGTTGCTACCGATAATATGTATAAAAAAGTAATGGCTTGGGACTGGGATAACTTCGGAAACACCGATTTATATATGGACGAAACCTATCGTAGAACCTCATCGTGGTCGGTACGAAACAACGTGGCACGTTTGGCAAATGCTTTAGTTGATGAAGGAAAAGATAAAGAAGCCATTGAAGTTTTAGATTTATTGATGAAAAACATCCCAACATCAATGTACTCTAAAAACCATTTTATAATGGGTGTTATTGAAGGATACTATCGTGCAGGTGCTAACAAAAAAGGTGCAGCTTTATTAACCGAATATTTCGATGATATTTTTGAAGAAGTAAAATATTATTCTAGATTTAGTGTAAACAAGCAAAACGCACTTAACAACGATATTAGAATGAAATTATCAGAATATCAATCGTTATTGCAATTAGCAGCACAAACCGACAAAGAGTTATTTCATAAATACGAACCAGAATTCAGAAACCTAATTGCTTTGTTTAATATTTAATTAGTTTCCGAAAAACATATAATTTGTTATTCTGTTTATAAAAAGGAAGATTAGATTTTAGTATCTAGTCTTCCTTTTTTTGTTCTATCATTGCTTTGTGTGGAATAATTTAATTTTGAAAAAACGTAACATTAACCTCCTCTAAAAGCAACTATTGTTCAACTATATTTGTAGTAGCACATTAACATTAAACAATGATTTAAGTCTCACATCTAATTCTTGTGCATATTAAGTGCCATAACACAATTATTTGTGTATATAAATTTAAATTAACTAGCATTTATAGGTGTTATATAATTAACCATTACTTAATACTATGTTTTTTTTAAAACTTATAAATAAGTTTTATATTAATCAATTTAATTAAAGACAAACTATTATTTACACTTGTTTTAACATTGTTCATCATTCTACATTTGCGTTTTTAATTTTTTATTTGATGTAATTGTAGTCTAATTTAATTTTGAAAAAACTACACATAAAACAATTAGTTATGATAATAAATGATTTCTCAACCGAAAAATCAATACTAACTAAATTTCTGAAAGAACTACGTAGTAATACAATTCAGAAAGATAGTATGCGTTTTAGAAGAAACCTTGAAAGAATTGGAGAGGTACTTAGTTACGAAATGAGTAAGCAACTTGAATATAGCAAGCAAGATGTTGAAACTCCATTAGGAATAAAGGAAATGGATATTCAAACAGAACAACCTGTACTATGTTCTATTTTAAGAGCTGGAATGCCAATGCACAACGGTGTTTTAAATTATTTTGATACAGCAGAAAACTGTCTTATATCGGCATACCGTAAACACCACCAACATAATAAAGAAGAGTTTGATATTGTTGTAGAATATATTGCAGCACCATCAATTGAAGGCAAAACAATAGTAATGATTGATCCTATGTTGGCAAGCGGAGCATCAATGTACGCTACTTACAAGGCGCTACTAAAGCACGGAACACCAAAAGCAATACATATATTATCGGTAATAGGATCAACACAAGGAATTGACTTTATAAAAAGTAAGTTCCCCAAAAACACCACCTTATGGATTGCAACTGTTGATGATACACTAAACGAAAACGGATATATTATACCAGGTTTAGGCGATGCAGGAGACTTAGCTTATGGTAATAAGTTATAAAAAACATAAATATTAATCTTTTTGTTTGGAGAGTTTAAATATATACCTATATTTGCACTCGCAATCAGCGAAAAGAATGGTTCCATGGCCGAGTGGCTAGGCAGCGCTCTGCAAAAGCGTCTACTTCGGTTCGAATCCGAATGGAACCTCTTTTATTTTAAAAAACCCTGTAAACTTTATTGTTCACAGGGTTTTTTGTTTTTAATTCTCTTTCAAGTTCTTCAAAACCTCTATTTAACTTGTTATTAATTTTTTCTGCTTTTTTTTATTAGTTGAATCTAAAAATTAAAACTTCATGCAGTTATTAACTACATTTAATTCATTACAGAACTACCATAAATTATATAAATTAACAACGGCATAAGAAAGTTAGTTGATAATTAGTACTTTTGTACCTTCAGAAAAACAATAAGTTTATAACATGCCATTTAACTGGCAATCAGCAATAAATAACATATGGAAAGCGTTAAAACTACTGGTATGAATCCTAAAACTGTGCTTGATAAAGTATTTGGGTTTAAAGAATTCAGACCTATGCAGGAAGACATTATAAACCAAGCGCTTAATAACGAAGATGCTGTTGTGTTAATGCCTACTGGTGGTGGAAAATCGTTGTGTTTTCAAATTCCTGCTTTGGTTAAACAGGGTACTACTTTGGTTATTTCTCCTTTAATATCGTTGATGCAAGATCAGGTTAGTGCTTTACGAAGCAATGGTGTGCCTGCTGCTTTTTACAACAGCACATTAAATACTGCCGAACAGCAAGATGTTATAACTGGGGTGCTTTCTCAGGAAACTAAACTGCTGTATGTTTCTCCCGAAAAATTAATGTCGGAAGAGTTTTCTGGAATACTTCAATCGGCTAATATATCTTTTATTGCTATTGATGAGGCTCATTGTATATCGCAATGGGGACATGATTTTCGTCCTGAATATACCAAACTTGGATTTTTACGAAAGAAATTTCCAGGCATTCCGGTTATGGCTTTAACTGCTACTGCCGATAAAATCACTCGTCAGGATATTTTAAAACAGCTTAAAATTGAAAGTGCTCATGTGCATATTTCTTCTTTCGATAGACCTAATTTAAATTTGAGAGTTGAGCAAGGTACCGACAAGTTTAAAAAAATTCTGACTTTTGTTAAAAAACATCCCGATACTTCGGGTATTGTTTATTGTTTAAGTCGAAAAGAGTGCGAGCAAACTGCTTTAAAGTTTCAAGAAAACGGTTATAATGCCGAACATTATCATGCTGGTGTACCTTCTGCCGAACGTGCTGCTGTGCAAGAACGTTTTATTAAAGACGAAACTCCTATTATTTGTGCAACTATAGCTTTTGGTATGGGTATTGATAAATCGAATGTGCGTTGGGTTATTCATTATAATATGCCCAAAAATATGGAGGGATATTATCAGGAAATTGGGCGTGCTGGTAGAGATGGACTTCCGAGCGATACCATGTTGTTTTATTCTTTAAGAGATGTTATTCAGCTTAGAAAATTTGCTGAAGATAGCGGACAAAAAGAGCTTCAGCTTGCTAAACTTGAGCGCATGCAACAGTATGCCGAATCGCCAGTTTGCCGAAGAAAAGTATTACTGAATTATTTTAACGAAGCACTTGAGGAAGATTGTGGAAATTGTGATGTTTGTAAAAATCCGCCTAAACAATTTGATGGTACTGTTTTAGCTCAAAAAGCATTGAGTGCCATTTATCGTACTGAAGAAAAACTAAGTACATCGGCTTTAATTAATGTTTTACGTGGTGCTTTAAATCAACAAACATTCGATTTTCAATCGATAAAAACATTTGGTGCAGGAGTTGATGTTGCCTATAACGATTGGCAAAGTTTTATTATGCAAATGCTACATCAAGGTTTATTCGATATTGCTTACGATGATCATAATAGACTAAAACTTACAGAGTCTGCTAAAAAAGTTCTTTTCGAAAAAAAGGCCATTAATTTAGTAAAACAGGCTCCTAAAGAAAAAGAACCAATTGAGCCAAGAGGTAGAGCTAAAAAACCTTTGAAAAGAGAAAAACCTATAAAAAACACACTTTACGAAGAGTTGAGAACTGTGCGTACTAAGTTGGCAACTCAATATGGAGTGCCTCCTTATGTTATTTTTAGTGATGCTACTTTGCAAGAAATAGATGAAACTAAACCTCAGAATAAAGATCAATTCGAAAATATTTCGGGGGTTGGAAATTATAAATTAGATAAGTATGCCGATGTTTTTATTGATGTTGTAAAAGAGCATTTTTTAAAGGAACGAAGCAAAGGAAATTCATATAAACTATCTATTGATATGTTTAACGAAGGAAAAACTATTGCAGAAATTGCTACTGCCCGAAAAATTCAGGAAACTACTGTTTTTTCGCACATGGCAAGGGCTTTAGATATTGGTATGCAAGTCGACTTTTTTAAATTGGTTGATATTGAAACTTTCAAACTAATAAAAAAGTCTTTCATTGTAAATGGACGAGAGTATAAATTAAAACCTATATACGATCATTTAAACGAAAAGGTTGATTACGGTTTAATAAGATTAAGCTTAAGCTATTTAAGAGGGAATGAGTAATTAGTTGTTAGTAATTAGTTTTTAGTGGTTGGAGATTTCGTGAAGAACCTCAACAATTAATATTGAAATAAGCATACAAAAAAAGGCTAACCAAATTAATTGGTTAGCCTTTAATGTTTTTTATTATAACAAACTATAAATTATAGTACGTCAACAGCATTTAAATCTTCAAAAGCTTGTTTTAATCTTGCTTTGAAAGACTCTTCTCCTTTTCTCATCCATACACGAGGATCGTAGTATTTCTTGTTTGGAGAATCTTCACCATCAGGACTTCCAACTTGAGATTGGATAAAGTCTTTTTTAGCGTCGAAATAATCTCTAACACCTGCCATCATTGCATATTGCATGTCAGTGTCAATGTTCATTTTAATAACTCCGTAACCGATAGACTCTCTGATTTCTTCTAAAGAAGAACCTGAACCACCGTGGAATACAAAATCAACTGTGTTTGCTTCTACTCCGTATTTTTCAGTGATAAATTTCTGAGAATTATCAAGAATTTTTGGAGTAAGTTTTACGTTACCTGGCTTATAAACACCGTGTACGTTTCCGAAAGAAGCAGCAATTGTAAAGTTAGGACTAACTTTCATTAACTCCTCGTAAGCATAAGCAACCTCTTCTGGTTGAGTATATAGTTTCGACTCATCTACATCAGAGTTGTCAACACCATCTTCCTCACCACCTGTAATACCTAACTCTATTTCTAAAGTCATACCCATTTTGCTCATACGCTCAAGGTAAGTTTTACAAAGTGCAATGTTTTCTTCTAACGACTCCTCTGAAAGGTCAATCATGTGAGAAGAAAATAATGGCTTTCCGTGTAAAGCAAAGTGCTTCTCACTAGCGTCTAATAAACCGTCAATCCAAGGAAGTAGTTTTTTAGCAGCGTGATCGGTATGCATAATAACAGGTACTCCATAAGCCTCAGCCATTTGATGTACGTGTGTAGCTCCAGATACAGCTCCTAAAATAGCAGCTTTTTCTCCTTCGTTAGACAATCCTTTACCTGCGTTAAATACAGCTCCTCCATTTGAGAATTGAACAATTACTGGCGAATTAAGCTCTTTAGCTGTTTCCATAACAGCATTCATTGAGTTAGTTCCAATAACGTTTACCGCTGGAATAGCGAATTGTTTTTCTTTTGCTAATTTAAAAAGAGCTTGTACGTCTTTTCCTGTAGCAACTCCTGGTTTGATATTACCCATCGTAAATTAATTTTATTTGTAATTACGTTGGCAAATATACAATTATCAATTATCAAATTGCAATTATCAATGTGCAATTTTAAGTTGAAAAACAGTGCTTTAAAATTGTAAATTCAGACTATTAAACCTCTTTTATTTCAAAGTAAAAATAAAAGCAAAATTACTGTATTTCAAATACTTACAACACACTTTACACAATAGTATTGTAAATCAGCAATTTAACAAAGTAGCATTTATACATTGATAGCTATATAATATATTTTATAAAAAGCATTAATAATTACAAAAAACATAACTGTTTTTGCATTTATTAATATTGCTCTCTGTTTTAAAATCAACATGTTAGAGTATTTAACTTTTGTAAAAATTCAAGGTTAAATAAAACTATACACTGTATTGTAATGCATTTATTATTCTGTAATTATAACTTATACTACACTACATTATTACATTATATTACTACACTCAAAATAAAAGCCACCTAACAACAAACACAATACATGTTTATTATTAGGTGGCTTAAAATTAATTTTTAATGATTAATTATACAGCACTTATAAAGTGCTAGTTGATTAAAATTTATGTACCCAAAAAATTGGGTCATGGTACTTAATAAATCAATTAATCATCAAATAAATTCTCTATAACTGTTTCTACATTTACCGACACAGCTCCTTGTGTTAAAATCAACATATTTGAATTTCCGCTTACCGACGATGTAAAGTAGTTTTTGTTTCCTTCCTGAGACTGTACCGTACTATTACTACTTCCTACAATATCCATGTATGCGAAATTTTCATCTCCTATTTGAGAAGCAAATGAGTAGTTCGAATCTCCAAATTGTTCGGTATAAACTTCATTTGTATCTCCTGTTTGGGTTTGCACTACTGTGTTTAATAACCCGTCTTGAAGTACTTTGGCTTCGTTTTCCATACCGTGCTGAGTTTGGTCGGTATCATTATAATCTGATTGAGCTAATAGTTTTGCTCCTTGTACTACCGATGCTCTGTTACCTTGATCGTTAGTAATTCCAGCGTAACTTTTTTGCCATTGATTAACTCTGTTAGAGTTTCCTATTTGCTCAATGTAACTGTAATTCTCAAACTGACCCTGTGTTTGTTTTACATAGTTATTATTTCCCTTCTGAGATACATAAGCATACGATCTTACTCCTTGGTATTGATCTATTGTGTTCGATATTCCTTCTTGAATAACCATAACATCATTCTCGTACTTATTCTGAAACTGAACAACACTGTTTTGATCTCCCAACTGAATTGCCAAAATATCGTTTCCTCCTATTGATGAATTCGGACTTTGGGTTTGGGTTGTTATGTTACTTGTACCTTGTTGCCCAATGTAAGCAGTGTTATTATCTGCAAAAACTGTTTGCGTACTTACGTTTGATAAACCATACTGATTAATTAAAATAAAATTACTGTTACCTGTTATGGTTTGTACAGCTCTGTTTTCGTCGGATGTTTCAGGCAATGGTGTGCTTGGAAATGTTTGAGCCTGAATAACAGTTGATAGAGTAGCTATCAATAAAACTGAAAGAATTAACTTTTTCATATCTAATATTTTTTTGAATTTTAAAATTTTGGTTGCTCGCTATCCCGAAGAATAGCTAGCAACCATGGGGAAATAATCTTTTAGTTACTTTTTAATTATTTTTTTAATTATAATCTCGTCTTCGTTTTTAATGGTAACCATTAATACTCCAACCGCACATTTTGTTAAATCAACCTTAATTATTGAGTTATCCGATTTAACCTCGACTAACAACACATTTCTGGCATCAAACACTTTTATGCCTAACAAGTCTTTACTGTGGTTTTTAATATTAACAAAGTCGGTAGTTGGATTAGGATTAATCTCAAATTTACTACTATAGTTAATATCTGTATTTAAATATCCAAAGGCCACATTTTCAGATATACAACTAACAGTTTCCGAGCTAATTTCTACTGTATAATTACCATCGGCAATTGGGCTGTATAACTTATTATTTGCACCAAATATTGGATCTCCATTTAAATACCACTGATAGTTAAAATCACCTTCAACATCAACACGTAAGCTATTCGATTCTTCAATAACATTAAATACTGCTACTTCCTGAGGTTGCATATATGTTTGATAGTTATCGTCCATATAATCCCAATTAATAATATAAGTACCCGATGTGTTATAAACTAAATTACTATTTGTTGTGGCAGTTATTTCTCCTGAATCAGCAGTTGGGAACAGTGTAATTTCGTTGTTCATTTCAACTATCATACCCTGTAAACTTTCAACATCTGGTATCGGACTAAATCCATTTACATTAATCGACTTCGATATTATTTCGGAATCTCCATTTTTAATACCTAAAGTGTATTCTCCGTCAACAGTAGGGGTAAATGCCAAGTCATTTCCAGCATTAATTGCTACTCCTCCAATATACCATTGCAAATCAAATGTACCATCAATAAACACTTTTAGCACTCCATCTTGCTCATAAACCTTATACACAATAATTTTTTGTTTTTGTGTTAAAGTATGATTATTATCATTGGTATAATTCCATGTTACCATATACGAATCTGGCACATAATAAACCATTTTATCGGTGGTTGTACCTACAATTTCGCCTTCGTTAGCTGTTGGAAATTCTATGATAGTATCTCTAATTTCTAAATACATATCGTCTAGTATTTCCTCATCAAGCGTCATAGGAATAGCTTCAACATTAAATACTCCATTTACATAAGTATAGCTATAATTATTATCTCCTCCTCCCGATGCTTTTATTGTGTAGTTAGCAATTTCATTGGTTGATAAAGTATCGCTTGTTGCAGATGCCAAAGTATCTAGTACTGCAAAATCTTCTCCTGCTACAAATCCACTATACGACACTGTAAAATCAGGCAATTCATCACCCACAATTACTGTTTTATCATCGGCAGTTACAATAAGCTGTTTCTTTGTAATATCGGCAATAAATCCGGTTGGTTCGGTTAAAGTATAATTACCAGCATCAACACCCGAAATACCTAAGTCGATTATAGTAACTGGTTTATTAGTTCCTACATAACTACTGCTAAATGTTGCGGTTGCTACCGACACGTCAAGTTCTACATCTTCTGGCTCTAATACTTTCGATGGGGCTTCTTCTTCTCCAACTATTCCGTTTAAATTTCCGCCTGTAAATTCTGCATCAATTGTTCCATCGTAAACTTTATTATTTGCTACTAATCCGCTTACGGTAAGTTCTTTTGCTGTAATATCTGCAGTATATTCAATTGTATCGGCCAATATGTAATTACCCGCATCAACACCCGACAAACTCAAATTTAATAAAGAAACTACTTTTTCGGTACCAATATTTTTATTAATAAATACTGCGGTTGCCGATGTTGTATCAAGCGTAACATTTTCTGGCTCTAATACTTTCGATGGGGCTTCTTCTTCTCCAACTATTCCGTTTAAACTTCCGCCATAATACTCGGCATAGGTTGTTCCATCGTAAACTTTATTATTAACCACTAAATCGGTTATGGTAAGTTCTTTTGCTGTAATATCGGCAGTAAATCTAATTGTATCGGCCAATATGTAATTACCAGCATCAACACCCGACAAACTCAAATTAAATAAAGTAACTGCTTTTTCGGTACCTATATTTTTATTAATAAATACTGCGGTTGCCGATGTTGTATCAAGCGTAACATTTTCTGGGTCTAATACTTTCGATGGGTCTTCTTCTTCTCCAATTATTCCGTTTAAACTTCCGCCATAATACTCGGCATAGGTTGTTCCATCGTAAACTTTATTGTTAACTTCTAAATCGGTTATGGTAAGTTCTTTTGCATTTACAGTTAACGAATGTACCGATTGGGCTTTCGAATATTCGGTATTACCTTCAGATTTAGCTGTAATATCGCAAACTCCAACACCTACTATATGTACTTTTCCATCAACAATAGTGGCTACAGTATCGTTACTACTTTGGTAAGTAATAGATAGCGAATTACTACTTTGGTCAACTCCGTTAGTAGTTGCAGCAATAACATCAACATCGCCATAAGTAACCTCATTGGCTAAACTAAATGTAATTTCTTGTAGTAATGCATTTTCGTAAAACCAAACACTATAAGAATCAGCATCTCCTAAAACTAAATCTAAATCTCCATCGTTATCTAAATCAGTAAAACTCAACATTGGTTCACTACCAGTAGATATATTAACTCCACTTGATTGCAAGTTATAAGATGTAGTAAATTCATTATTAGCATTGCCTAAATACACTAAAACTTCTCCTTCGTCTTCTTCTTCTACTTCTACTATAACTCCTACTATTAAATCTATATTTCCATCGTTATCAATATCTTCAAATACCACACTAGGATAATTTCCTGCGTTAAAATCTTCTCCATTTACCTGAATTTTCGATGATGTATTGTTAAATGTACCATCTCCATTACCTTTAAATATGAAGGAATAGCCATCTTCCTCGGCAATAATCAAATCCATGTTTCCATCATTATCAATATCATCAAACACAGGTTTAGAATAACTCCCTATTTCTATAACATTACCATCTTCTTGCAATTTTGTTCCGCTACTAAATGTATTATCGTCATTTTTTATAAATAAATACAAATATCCTTCG
>JAGLDK010000089.1 GCA_023145615.1 Ichthyobacteriaceae bacterium
TTTTTGATACCTTATGTAGGTAGCATAATATAAGGAAGTATTGTTATTTACACTGAATAATTAACCATCTACAATTTAAAAATTACCATTACTTATAATTTGCATTTAAAAACCTTGGTTGTAGACCCCGAAACCTTAAATCTATTATCTAATCTTTTTCCAACAATCCATATTATATTACCGTTAGATTCTAAAATCCATTGATTTTCTTTTTCTAGTAAAGAGTATTTTTCATCTTTAAAATACTTACTAAGTTTTTTCTTTCCTTGCATTCCTATCGGATAAAAATAATCGCCTTCCTTCCATTTTCTAAGTTTTAATGGAAATGTCAATTTTTCTAAATCTAAATTTGCTATATAATTTTTGTTAAATTCAGGAGTTGATGATGTAGAAAAATCAATTTTAATTGGGATTGTAATTTTTTCGATATTTATTGGTATTTCAATTTCCGAAACAACTTTATCAGTATTGTTAATAATTGGAGTTATTATAAAATGTGTTCGGTCTTTTACAACTCTATGAGTTTTTGACAGGAAAATTTTACCCGATTCGGAATTAAACGAATTGTAAATATCATCAACATTATCAAATCCAAATTGCATTAGTTTTTCTCGAAGCAGGGTTTTACTTGCCGTAAGTTGTTTTAGCTTTTCGATGTTAATTTCTGAATAACCCTTTCTTTCAGTCCAAAAATCTTGTTCTGTAATGTTTATATATTTTTCCTGAATACTTTCGGTTTGTTTTAAGTTTTCAATTGTTTGAGCAAAAGATTCTAAAAACGAAGGATTAAGTTTTTCGAAAACAGGCACAAGTTCGTGTCGTATTTTATTTCGGGTATAAATAGTTTGGCTATTACTTAAATCTTCTCGCCAATTAATATTGTTATTAACAGCATAATCTTTAATGTTTTTTCTGCTGAAAATTAATAACGGACGAATAATATTTCCGTTTATATTTTTCATTCCAGTAATTCCAGCAATTCCAGTGCCTCGGCTTAAATTATGGAGTATAGTTTCTACGTTGTCGTTTAAATGATGAGCTACTGCAATATAGTTGAGATTGTTTTCGGAAATTAATTTACTAAACCAATTGTATCTTAAATCTCTTGCACAAAGTTCAATTGATTTTTTATCAGTTTTAGCTATTTTTTCAGTTTCAAAAGAAACTTTATGAAGTTTTAAACTGTGTTTTTTTGCAAATTCGGCAACAAATTCTTCGTCTTTATCCGATTCATCTCCACGAAGTTTAAAATTTACATGAGCTAACTCAATAGTTAAATTCAAGTTTATTCTTAATTTCAAAAGCAATTCGGTAAGTATAATACTATCAAGTCCGCCACTAATTCCAATTAAAACTTTTTTATTAGTTAAAAAGTTGAAGTTTTTTTGCAGATGTTTTTTTAAATCTTCAATCATAATAGTAAGTGCCATTACACAATTATTTGTGTATTTAAATTAACGAGTATTTAGTAGGTGCTAGATGATTAACCATTTATAATTTAAAATTAACCATTACTTATTAGTTCTTTAAAATTTTAAACATAGCATCGGCTTTAATTAAAGTTTCTTGGTATTCATTTTCCGAATTTGATTTATCGGTAATTGCACTACCAACAATAAATGATAAATATTTGTTGTTGGCATTATATGTAATTGAGCGGATAATTACGTTGAAATCAAAGTTGCCATCAGGATTGAAATATCCAACACTTCCCGAGTAAATTCCACGTTTTGTACTTTCGTACTTTTCAATCAATTTCATTGCACTAATTTTTGGTGCCCCCGTCATCGATCCCATCGGAAAAGTATGTTTTATAATTTCAATTGGCGAAATATTATCTTTTACTTCAGCTTCAATAGTCGAAATCATTTGGTGTACCTGCTGAAAAGTATAAACTTTACAAAGTTCGGTAACCTTTACAGTTCCTCTTTTTGCAGTGTGCGATAAATCATTTCTAACCAAATCAACAATCATCACATTTTCGGCTTGTTCTTTTTTATCAACAGCAAGTAATTGTTTAATACTATTATCATCTTCAATAGTTTTTCCTCTTTTTGCCGTACCTTTTATTGGTTGAGAAATTACTTTGTTTCCTTTTTTAAGAATGTACCTTTCGGGCGATGCCGATAATAAATAACGATTATTTAATTTGTAATATGATGCAAATGGAGGAGTAGATATCTTGTTAAGAAGCTTGTATTTTTCAATAGGATTTATTTCTGCATTTTCGGCATAATATTCCTGACAAAAATTTAATTCATAAATATCTCCTCTTTTAATATGTTTCTTTACGCTTTCAACCTTATTAATATATTCGGCTTTTGTAATTCGGCTTTTTATATTTATGTTGTAATTACAATCTTCGTTATTATTTATTTCGATATTAAAAACCTCTTCAAGTATTTTACTTACTTCAATTTCTGATAAACTTTTTAAGAACGAAACTGTTAGTTTGTTGTCTTTAAGGAAAAAGATAATTTCGGGCTGAAAAAAACTTATTGACGGAAAGTTAATATTGTCATAGTTGTTTGATGAAAGATTTTCGATATCATTTTTTAAATCGTAAGTAAAATGACCGAAAATCCAATCGTTAGTTTTTTTCTGATATTCGGTTAGTTTATTAAATGCACCTTTTGGGTTATCTATATTTAAAACCGATACCGGCATTGTGGCACAAATAAAATCGAATGTTGAATGTTTTGCATTGTGTTTATTCGAATCCAATATTATAAAAATATTGAATTTCTGCCCCCATTTTAATAACTGTTGTTTTGTATGGTTTGGGTTTTTTAAACAAATGTTTATTGTATCTCTTTCTATCATTTTATATCAACTAGTTTGCAAAAGTACATTTACTTTGAACAAAATTGGTATAAAAGCATAAAATGGTAATAAAATTAGTGGTGAGAATTATTTGTAGATTTTAATCTTTGTGAAGTTTATTTTTAGGAAAGTTTTATTTAGTGTGCTATCTTCAATATATATAATCGAAAATTAGAATTTAAAGAAAATAAAACCACTGAAAAATGCTTGAAAAAGTTTATGGAGGCGCTGTGTTTGGTGTTTCTGCCACAACAATTACTATTGAGGTAAATATATCTCAAGGTGCGGGATATCATTTGGTAGGTTTGCCCGATAATGCCATTAAAGAAAGTAGTTATAGAGTAAGTGCAGCACTGAAAAATAATTCGTATAAAATGCCAGGCAAAAAAATTACCATAAATATGGCTCCTGCCGATATGCGTAAAGAAGGATCATCGTACGATTTAGGAATTGCTGTTGGAATATTGGCAGCTTCGGGGCAAATAAAAGTACCTAATTTATCGAAATATATTATTATGGGCGAGCTGTCGTTAGATGGTAGTTTGCGTGCAATAAAAGGAAGTTTACCTATTGCTATTATGGCCAGAGAAAATGGTTTTGATGGAATAATTGTGCCAATTAAAAATGCAAACGAAGCCGGTGTTGTAAATAATATAAATGTTTATGGTGTTGAAAATATTAGTCAAGCAATAAAGCATTTAGAGGGTGTTGAAATTTTAAAACCTATTGAAATTGATACTCGGAAGCATTTTTATAAAAGTTTAGATAATCCGGAGTTTGATTTTGCTGATGTAAAAGGTCAGGAAACTATAAAACGCTGTATGGAAATTGCGGCAGCCGGAGGGCATAATGTAATAATGGTTGGTCCGCCGGGTTCTGGAAAAACTATGTTGGCAAAGCGTTTGCCTTCTATTTTACCGCCAATGTCGTTGCACGAAGCATTGGAAACTACAAAAATTCATTCGGTAGCTGGTAAGTTGAATAACGAAACTGGTTTAATGAGCGAACGACCATTTCGATCTCCACATCATACCATATCGGATGTTGCTTTAGTTGGTGGAGGTTCGTATCCGCAACCCGGAGAAATATCGCTTTCTCATAATGGGGTTTTGTTTTTAGATGAACTTCCGGAGTTTAAGAAAAACGTTTTAGAAGTAATGCGTCAGCCTTTAGAGGATAGAGAAGTAACCATTTCGAGAGCAAGATTTACAGTTACATATCCTACAAGTTTTATGCTTATTGCATCAATGAATCCATCGCCAAGCGGATATTTTAACGATCCTGATAAGGCATTGGTTTCAAGTCCGGCAGAAATGCAGAGGTATTTAAGTAAAGTTTCGGGACCTTTGCTTGATAGAATTGATATTCATATTGAAGTTACACCGGTTCCGTTTAGTAAACTTTCGGATGAAAGAAAAGGAGAATCGAGTTCTTCAATAAGAAAAAGGGTAATTAAAGCACGAGAGGTTCAGGTTAAAAGATATGCCGAAAGTAAAACGGTACATTATAATGCTCAAATGAAAACTAATCAGCTACAAACTTATTGTAAGTTAAACGATTCGGGTAAAAATTTAATTAAAGAAGCAATGGAAAAACTCGGGCTTTCGGCAAGAGCTTACGATAGAATTTTGAAGGTTTCGAGAACAATAGCCGATTTAGAAGGAAAAGAAAATATAGAAAATCAACATTTAGCCGAAGCTATACAGTATAGAAGTTTGGATAGAGAAGGTTGGTTAGGGTAGGAGTTGAGTTTTTTTGATTGTCAATTAAATAACTTCTGTAAAAATTAAGATTTAAAATAAATTAACAAAAATATAAAATGAATAAATTAAGTGTGTTGTTTATATTGATAGCAACAGGTTTGTTTGCTCAAAAAACAGAGCTAACTTTAGAAAGTTCGGTTTTGAGACAGAGGGAGTATTATGGCGAAAGTTTGTACGATTTGCAATGGATTTCGAATACTGATAAATTTAGTTATTTAACCATAGAAGGTGTTTTTGTAGAAGATTTAAAAGGAAATAAAAAAACGATTTCTGTTACTGATTTAAATTCGGATTTAGCTGAAGATGAAAAGTTAAATAGGTTACCGTACCCATTAAATTGGGTTGGAAATAATGATTTTATTTTTACAAACAATGGTGTTTTATATAAGTATAATATTACTAATGGTTCGGCTACAAAAGAATTAACTTTTAATAAATTGGCCGAAAATATAGATTATATATCTAACGGAACTCGACTTGCTTATACGGTTGATAATAATTTATTTATAGCTGATAAAAAAGGAGATGTAGCTGTAACTAACGACGATTCGGAATTGAATATTGTTAACGGACAAGTTGTTCATCGTAACGAATTTGGAATTTCGAAAGGAACTTATTGGTCGCCAAAAGGAGATGTTTTGGCATATTACCGTAAAGACGAAAGCATGGTTACTGATTATCCTTTGGTTAATATTATGGAACGTACTGCTAAATTAACTGCTATAAAATATCCAATGGCAGGAATGGAAAGTCATCATGTTAAAGTAATTTTATTTAATGTTGATACTAAGAAAAAAGTTGAGGTTGTTACCGGAGAACCAAAAGAACAGTATTTAACAAATATTGCATGGGGTCCTGATCAAAAATATATTTATATAGCAATTTTAAATAGAGATCAAAATCATGTTAAACTTAATAAGTACAGCGTTGCTGATGGAAGTTTTGTTAAAACATTGTTAGAGGAAACAAACGATACTTATGTTCAGCCACTTTATAAAATGGAATTTATTCCGGGCAGAAAAAACGAGTTTTTATGGAGAAGTGAGAAAGGTGGTTTCGATCATTTTTATAGATACAATACTGATGGAAAGTTATTAAATAAAGTATCGGATGGGAATTGGGAAGTTGACGAGCTTGTTGGGTTTAATGGTAATAATGTTTTTTTTACAGCTACCGATAATCAGTCTTTAGATAGAGTTATTTATAAGAGTAGTATTAAAAATAACAAATCAACTAAATTAAGTAAAGTAAGCGGAGTGCATTCGGCTAAATTAAGTGCAAGTGGAAAGTATATTTTAGATTCGTGGAACAATTTAACTACACCCAATACTGTTGATTTATTAAAGTCGACAAATGGAAAAAAGATTAAACAAGTATTTAAATCTAAAAATACAATAGCAAATGTTGATTTTGGAGAAATTGAACTAGGTGTAATTACTAGCGCCGATGGTGTTACAAAGTTAAATACTAGAACAATTTATCCCGAAGATTTTAATCCGAATAAAAAATATCCTGCGTTAGTTTATTTGTATAACGGACCAAGTGCTCAGTTAATAACAAATTCGTGGTTGGCAGGTACATCTACTTGGTTGTTGTATTTGGCAAATCAAGGATATATTGTTTTTACAGTTGATGGTAGAGGTAGTGACAATCGTGGAGTTAAATTCGAACATGTTATTCATAAAAATTTGGGGGTTAACGAAATGAAAGACCAATTAAAAGGTGTTGAATATTTAAAATCGTTAAAATATATTGATGCAAACAGATTGGCAATACACGGTTGGAGTTATGGAGGATTTATGACAGCTAATTTAATGACTAGTTATCCAGATGTTTTTACCACAGGAGTTGCTGGTGGACCAGTTGTTGATTGGCAGTGGTACGAAATTATGTACGGAGAAAGATATATGGATACTCCGGAAATGAACCCCGAAGGATATGAAAATTCTAGTTTATTGCCAAAAGTTAAAAACTTAAAAGGTAAATTGTTGATGATTCATGGAGCTATTGATCCTATTGTTGTTTTACAACATTCAATGCGTTTTATAAAGCAAAGTGTTGATGATGGAATTCAGGTTGATTATTTTGTATACCCTCAGCACGAGCATGGAGTAGGTGGAAAAGATAGATTGCATTTAATTAAAAAAATGACGGATTATATTATTATAAATAATCAGTAGAATTTTGATAAAAAAGAGGGTGTAAATAATTTATTTACACCCTCTTTTTTTATAATAGAAACCTGAAACTAGCTTTTAGATTCGTAGTATTTCATAAACTGAACTCTACCAAATCCTTTTTTAATATCTTGATTTTTACGTAATAAACCTCTAACATCGTTTAAAGAATCGTATCCCTTTTCTCTCATCCATTGTTCCATTTGGTTTAACATGGTAGAAATATATTCCTCTCCATTTTTGTAAATAGGAGAAACAACCTGTACCGATTGTGCACCTGCCATAATTAGTTTTAAAATATCTTTTCCGTCTTTAACACCTGCGTTACCTACAATTTCGGTTCTAACACGGTTGCTAAGTATCATAGTCCAACGCAATGCTTCAGATACACTTTCCGAACCATGAATATTATCATTCGATAATTTCATAGTATCCATATCAATATCGGGGTGGTATAATTTCTTAAACAATACAAACGAATCAATGTTTCCAGTCCAACTAAGTTCGTTTACTAATTTTGCTAACGATCCAGAATATTTGTTCATTGTTAACGAAATAGGAATGTTAACAGCCTTTTTTACTTTTTCAACAACATCAAAATAAATTTTCTCGTTTTCTTCAGATGTTTTATCAAAATCGCAAGGAATATAAGCAATGTTAATTTCAATACCATCGGCACCAGCTTCTTCAATTTTCTTTGCAAACTTAGTCCAACTTCCAGCAGTTCTACAATTTATGCTTGCAAAAACCGGAATGTTAACAGCAGCTTTGGCATCTTTAATAAGAGTTAAATATTCTTGAAAACTATGTTCTTCGGTATATGTTTTAATATAGTTTATCATGTCAGGAAAATCAGTAGCACATTTCGATTGTGTTTGCCAACAATCATGATCCATCTGCTCCTCGAATAACGAATTAAGAATTATAGCTCCTGCACCTGCCTCTTCTAACTTCTTAATTTTACTAACCGAATTAGTTAAACCACTACTTCCAATTACAATTGGGTTTTTTAATTTCTGTCCTAAATAATTTACTGATAAATCCATACCATGTTTGTTTTATGTGATAATTGTTACGCAATGTAGGATAATATTTTAATGTAACAAATATTACTTTAGGCAAAAGTGTTACAAGTACACTTTGTATAAGACTATAATTAAAGTTTTGTTAGTTATTTTGTGTTAGTAAGTGTTTTATTATGTGTTGATTAATAGTAATATACATTGTATAAATCAAAAGTTTTAACATGTATATGTTTTAATTAAAATTATTTTTCATGATTTAAAATATAAAATTTAGGAAAGCTATATTTCTTCTATTGTAACTAATAAATATCTATTTATTGAAATTATATTGTTTTAATAGTTGTAAGTAGTTTCTCGTTATTATATCAATTAATATAAATAACCATATGTGTTTTTTACTTTTTGTTGAGGTTTGTATGTTGTATTGAAAAGTAATTTATCTGAAACTGTTTGCTTTAAATGTATCGATTTTGTTAATGAAAAAACTATTATTTTACTGATATAAACAATACTAGATATTTATAACATGTATTACATTTGCACAATTTTAACTACTATTAAATATCCAAAAATGAAGCTATTTATAGATAATGCTTTCAGAATTATGATAAATATTTTACCGGCTAGTGTATTTGTTTATCTTTTGTATCAAATATGGATGCCGTATTTTAATTATTAATCTTATGCTTATATTAGAGTTTATTTAAACAGTTACTTTAAATTGAAAAATTTATTGTAACTGTTTTTTTGTTTATACTATATTGTTAATAATGTACTATTGTTAACTTTTTATGTGTTATGTGTAATATTTGTGTGGTAGAATTTATTATCATAATGTAATAAGTGCCACGATACAATTATTTATGTATTTAAATTTAATGAGCATTTATAGGTGCTGGATAATTAACCATTGACAAAAGTAAATTCTATAAAATATTATTTTTTAATAAATAGAAGTCAAAAAAAGCCGTTTAGTTTTATTCGAAAATGTAATTAATCGATAAAACTAAACGGTTTGTAATTATGTGTAAAAGTAGAAGAGAGATGATTACTCAATTCGACTTATTTAACTGTAACATAGCTATATAAAGTTTGTAAATAAGTGCTGATTTATAATTTTATATAACATTTAAATAAGTTAGCTATGAAAATTTTTACAAAGAACATATTCGAAATTGCTTTCAGCATAGTACCCGTTAGTGTGTTTATATATCTAATATTTCAAATTGGATTTCCATACTTTTAAACGTCTAATTTACTTCAAAGAAATAATCAGCATTAAATACTTCTTGTTTTTCAAGTTTCTGAATAGCCTTTTTTGAAGCATAATCTCCGTTAGAATTATCGTTATCGGCTACACCGTACCATGGCTCAATACATATATATGGAGCTTTAGTATTTGGCATTGTCCATATACCTAACAGAGGAAAATCTTTAATACCCATTTTAAACGATAAATCTGATTTATTACTTTTTAAAGTAATATAGTTTGATTTAAAGTTTTCGAAAATTAAAGCATCCTTACTAAAGGTGTTGTAATTTAATGGTATAATTTTTGAGTTGTTGATGTATTTCTCGGCAACCTCTCCATTTAAAAGACCTGCACTCGAAAGTATTAATTTATCAAGAGTCTCTTCTTTTTCAAATTCTAAATAATAATCTTCGAAAGTGTCTGTCTCGGTAAAAGGAGCATTAAAACCAGGATGGGCACCAACTGAGAAATACATTTCCTCATTCCCAACATTTTCTACCTTATAGCTAATGGTTAGTTTTTTATCAACTAATTCGTAACCTATCGAAAACTCAAACTTAAACGGGTAAACTTTTAATGATTCATCGTTGTATTTAAGTTTAAAAACAGCTTTAGTATTAGATGATTCAATTATTTCGAATTCCTTATCTCTAGCAAATCCATGCTGACCAAGTGCATATTCATTACCTTTATATGTATAAACCCCGCCTTTTACTTGTCCTACAATTGGAAACAAAACCGGAGCATGACGTGCCCAAATTTTAGGATCGGCTTGCCAAATATGTTCAATATTTCCTTCTTTTCTAAAAAAGCTCGATACTTCGGCTCCTTTAATGTTTATTGTCACCGATACAAAATCGTTTTTTAATGATATGTTTTTCATGTTTTTTTTATTAAAATTTCGATTACAAATATATGTTTTTTGCAATCTTTTAAGCTTACTACGCTATATGTTTGTATTGCAAGCAATTTAACATGTTGTTTTTGCACCATTTGTCTGATTTATATGTGTAATATTGATGGTTTCGTCAAGTGTTTCTTTGTTATAAAATAATTTAGTTTAATTCTAAATAGTTATTTTAATGCCTGAAATTTGTCATTTATTATCGTCTATTATGCAGTATTACACGTAAATATGTGTTATTACTATAATGTGATATTTATCACTTTAATAGGATTGATTACTAACTAATTGGCTGTTTGAAATATTATAATGATTATCGTTTGTACGTTTAACAAATTGCTATAATTTAGCGGAGCTTTTAGAGAAGGTGTTTTTTTGACACTTTATATACTTAATTCTCTATAAGCAAGTGTGTTGAAATATTTTTTACAAAATCATAACTAAATTTTCGATTATGTCTAACGATAAATTGAAGACTCCAGCTAAGAAATTAATTGGAGACGGTAACGAAGGTGCTTCTTGGATCGCTTATAAGTGTTCTGAAGTTGCTGGTATTTACCCTATTACTCCTTCATCTAACATGGGTGAAAATGCTGACTCTTGGGCAGCAAACGGAGTTAAGAACATTTGGGGAAATGTTCCTGAAATTATGGAAATGCAATCAGAAGCGGGTGCTGCAGGTACTGTACACGGAGCTTTGGCTACAGGTGCAATGACTACTACGTTTACTGCATCTCAGGGTCTTTTGCTTAAAATTCCTAACATGTATAAAATTGCTGGTGAGTTATTGCCAACAGTTATACATATTTCGGCTCGTACTTTGGCGTCTCACGCACTATCTATCTTTGGTGATCACCAGGATGTTATGGCTGCACGTCAAACAGGTTTCGCAATGTTATTCGGAAACAATGTTCAAGAAGCTCACGATATGGCAATGATAGCTCATGCTACAACGCTAAGAACTCGTGTTCCTTTTATGAACATTTTTGACGGTTTTAGAACATCTCACGAGATTTCTAAAGTTGATATGATTTCTGACGAAATCATCCGCGATATGATTGACGAGGAGTTAGTAATAGCTCACAGAGAAAGAGGTCTTAACCCTGATAGTCCTGTAATTAGAGGTACTGCTCAGAACCCTGACGTATTTTTCCAGAACCGTGAGGCTTCTAACAAATATTACGATGTTGTACCAGCTGCTGTTCAAACAGAGATGGACAAATTTGCTGAATTAACAGGTCGTCAATATAAAATTTACGAATACTATGGAGCACCAGATGCTGACAGAGTAATTGTAATGATGGGATCGGGTGCTGAAGCTGCTGAGGAGTCTATTGACTACTTAAACGGTAAAGGTGAAAAGGTAGGTGTACTTAAAGTACGTTTATACCGTCCACTTGATGCTGCTGCTTTATTAGCTGCTATTCCTTCAACTGTTAAGAAAATTTCTGTACTTGATCGTACAAAAGAAATGGGTCAGATTGGTGAGCCATTATTCTTAGACGTTGTTTCTGCATTCCACGCAACAGGTAAAATGGCTAATATGCCAACTGTAGTTGGTGGTCGTTACGGTCTTTCATCAAAAGAGTTTACTCCTACAATGGTAAACGCTATTTTCGAAAACCTTAATCAAGAAGCTCCAAAGAATAACTTCACTATCGGTATTAACGATGATGTTACTCACTTATCTTTAGATTACGACAAGAATTTTGCTGTAGATACTAAAGGATTTGCTGGTTTATTCTATGGTCTTGGTTCTGATGGTACTGTTGGTGCTAACAAGAACTCGATTAAGATTATTGGTGAAACTACTGATAACTTCGTACAGGGATACTTTGTTTACGATTCTAAGAAATCTGGATCTACAACAACTTCTCACTTACGTTTCGGACCAGAAAGAATCCGTGCTACATACTTAGTTGATAAAGCTGATTTCATCGCTTGTCACGTATTCGAATTTATGACTAAGTTCGAGGGTATGTTGGATGATGCTAAAGAAGGATCAGTATTCTTATTAAACTCTCCTTATTCTAAGGACGAAGTTTGGAATCACCTTCCTGCTCACTCACAGAAAACTATTATCGAGAAAAAACTTAATTTCTACGTTATTGATGCTACTACCGTAGCTCAAGAAGCTGGAATGGGTTCTCGTACAAATACAATTTTACAAACTTGTTTCTTCCACATTTCAGGAATTCTTCCTGCAAAAGAGGCAGTTCAAAAAATTAAAGATGCAATTGTAAAATCTTACTCTAAAAAAGGAGATAAGATTGTACAAATGAACTTTAACGCAGTAGATCAAGCAGTAGCTAACCTACACAAAGTTGAAGTTCCTGCTGAAGTTACTTCTACAATTATGATGCAACCAGCTATTGCTGATGAGTCTGCATCTGATTTTGTAAAAGACGTTTTAGGAACAATTATTTCTGGTAAAGGTGATGAGCTTCCAGTATCTGCATTTACTGCTGATGGAACTTTCCCTACAGGAACTACTAAATACGAAAAACTTAATATCGCTGCTAACGTACCAGTATGGGATATGAGTATTTGTACTCAGTGTAACAAATGTTCATTAATTTGTCCTCACGCAGCTATTCGTCCGAAAATTTATTCTGAAGATAAATTAGCTGATGCACCATCTACTTGGAAATCTGTTCCTGCTAAAGGAAAAGAATTCAAAGGTGAGTTCTATACTCTTCAAGTTGCTGTAGAAGATTGTACAGGTTGTGAGATTTGTGTATCTGTTTGTCCAGCTGTAAACAAGGCTGACAATACTCAACGTGCTATTAACATGGCTCCTCAGTTACCATTACGTGAAACTGAAAGAGAAAACTGGAACTATTTCTTAGATATTCCTAATGTTGATCGTAAAAAAGTAAAAGCTGGTTCTGTTAAAGGATCTCAGTTGTTAGAGCCATTATTCGAGTTCTCTGGAGCTTGTTCTGGTTGTGGTGAAACTCCATACATCAAGTTAATTACTCAGTTATATGGTGATGAGATGGTAATTGGTAACGCAACAGGTTGTTCTTCAATCTACGGTGGTAACCTTCCAACTACTCCATATACTACAAACGCTAAAGGTCGTGGACCGGCTTGGGCTAACTCATTGTTCGAAGACAACGCTGAGTTTGGTTTAGGTATGCGTTTAGCTCTTGATAAGAAGCGTGAGAAAGCATTTACTTTCTTAGCTGAAAACAAAGAGGTTGTTGGTGAAGAGTTATTTGAAACTATCGCAGCAAACGGAGAGTACTCTGATGCTGAGAAAGAAGTTCATGAAGCTAACATTGACGAGGCTATCGCTAAAATTGAAGCAGCAGGAATCAGTAATCCTGAAAACTTAAAGTTTGTTTCTGAAAACTTACGTAAGAAAGCTGTTTGGATTATCGGTGGTGACGGTTGGGCTTATGATATCGGTTACGGTGGACTTGACCACGCTATTGCTTCAGGTAAAAACGTAAACATCCTTGTGATGGATACTGAGGTTTACTCAAACACTGGAGGTCAGGCGTCTAAAGCTACTCCAATTGGAGCATCAGCTAAATTCGCAGAGAAAGGTAAAATTATTCCTAAGAAAGATCTTGCACTACAGGCAATTACTTATGGTGATGTTTATGTAGCACAAATCGCAATGGGAGCAAAAGATGCACAAACTGTAAAAGCAATCCAAGAGGCTGCTAATTACGATGGACCATCTATTATAATTGCTTATTCTCACTGTATCGCACATGGTTATGATATGAAAAACGGTACTTTCCAACAGGAAAAAGCTGTAGCTTCAGGTCACTGGCCATTATACCGTTTCGATCCAACTAAAGAGCCTGGTAAGCAATATCAATTAGACTCTAAAGAGCCTACATTGCCATTAGCTGACTACATCTATAACGAAGCACGTTACGCTTCTGTTAAAAAGAAGGATCCTAAAAATGCTGCTATCTTATTAGAATTAGCAGAAAAAGAAATCGAAAAAAGATGGTTCCGTATTAAATCTCTTAAAGAGCTTTAGTAGAAACTAATTTCTAGATATATTAAATCCCGCTGGCGTATGCTAAGCGGGATTTTTTTGGTTTATATCTGATTTTTGTGGATTTATAAATGCTAAATGTTATTTTGATAATAATTTTTAATTTTTAATTATGTTTAGTTCGTATGGACGAATATCGTACACCAAATTTAGATGGTTAACTGTAATGTTTGTTATTTTAGAAATTATAACGTTGAAATTTATGATAATAAACTCAAATGTGTTTATTGATTTTAATTACTTCGTTATATTTTCAATTGTATTTTATTATGTTTTGTTTTCAGTTCAAAGTGTAAAGCGTTTTCATGATATTGGTTTGTGGGGAGGTTTTGGTTATGTGTGGCTTTTTATTCCTTTTGCTAATCTGTATTTTTTTTATCAATTATATTTTGTAAAAGGTAGGGGAGTGGATACTGATGGTACATGTTATGTTTATTTAATGGTTGATTTAAGTAATAATTGCCATAAAATAGGAATGTCTAATAAACCTAAATATAGAGAAAAGACGCTTCAAAGCGAAAAGCCAACTATTGAGTTGTTGAAAAGTAAAAAATTTAAAACTCGTAAAGAAGCAGCTGGTATTGAAAAGCAATTGCATAAAGAATATAGATCGAAAAGGTTGCGTGGAGAGTGGTTTAAATTGAATAAATCGGAATTAAAGAATGTAAATGATTTTTTATCTTGAAGATTTTATATACAAAACGAATTGTATGAAAAACTGCTTAGCATGTGTTAAGCAGTTTTTTTGTTCTGAATGATTTATTTAATCAATGCTTTGTTGCTTAGTTCTATAAAAAGTGATTCAAAACTTGAATAAGTCTGATAAATATCATTTATTTATTTTTTGATTTACAATAATTAATTTTGATATTTAAGAAAGGGAAACAATGTTAAAATTGTTTATCCGAAAATCAAGCTAAATAACTATCCAAATTAAATAATATGAAAGTAACAATAGTAGGAGCAGGAGCTGTAGGAGCAAGCTGTGCAGAGTATATTGCAATTAAGAATTTTGCAGAAGAAGTTGTAATAGTTGATATTAAAGAAGGTTTTGCAGAAGGTAAAGCAATGGACTTAATGCAAACATCATCGTTAAACGGATTTGATACTACAATAGTTGGTTCTACAAACGATTATACAGTAACTGCAGGAAGTGATGTGGCTGTAATTACAAGTGGAATACCTCGTAAACCTGGTATGACTCGTGAGGAATTAATAGGTATTAATGCTGGAATTGTAAAAGAAGTTTCTACTAACATAGTAAAGCATTCTCCAAATGTGGTGTTAATAGTTGTTAGTAATCCTATGGATACAATGACTTATTTGGCAAGTAAATCAACAGGTTTGCCTAAAAATAGAGTAATTGGTATGGGTGGTGCACTTGATAGTGCACGTTTCAAATATCGTTTAGCCGAAGCAATGGGATGTCCATCATCTGAAGTTTCGGGTATGGTAATTGGAGGACATAGCGATAAAGGCATGGTTCCGTTAATAGAAAAAGCAGCAAGAAATAGTGTTTCAGTTTCTGAATTTTTATCTTCAGAAAAACAACAAGAAGTTGTTGAAGCTACTAAAGTAGGAGGTGCAACACTTACAAAATTGTTAGGTACAAGTGCTTGGTATGCTCCAGGTGCTGCAGTATCAGAGATGGTAAAAGCAATTGCTTTAGATTCTAAAAAAATGTTCCCATGTTCTTGTCTTTTAGATGGAGAGTATGGTTTAAAAGATATTTGTATAGGAGTGCCTGCTGTAATTGGTAGAAATGGAATTGAGCAAATTTTAGAAGTTGAACTTTCTGAAGCTGAAAAACTAAAAATGGTTCAATCTGCCGAAGGTGTAAAAGCTACTAATATGCTTTTAGATGCTCAGTTAGTTTAAATGTAATTATTTAAATTTTATACTAAATCTAATATTTTTGTTAAAGTTGGTTTGTGCTGTATTTACAACGCAAATCAACTTTTTTTTGCATAATGTATTTCTTAAATTTATAGTGTACTTTATTGAAGTGTATTTAATTAGTATTGTATTTATGTTGATTGTCAGTGTTTTGCTTTATGTATTTTTGTAGATTAATGATGTATTATTTGTTATGTGTATATAAATTAAGGTATTGCAGTTACATTTAAATAAAGTATATATTTGTATCCGAAAATTTTTAGAATTAAACAGGAATGGATACAATAATTGGTCAACTTAGCGATGCAGCAAAAATATACGGTAACAAACCTTACTTGGTTGATAAAACTGACGATGGTTGGGTAGAACAATCGTTTTTAGCAGTTGACGAACAGTCGAGATATCTTGGAAAAGCACTTCATGAAATTGGACTTGAAAAAGGACAAAATATTGCAATTTTATCTGAGGGAACATCTCGTTGGGTTATATCAGAATTTGCGTTATTGTTTAACGGAGCTGCATCTGTGCCTCTTTCGGTTAAACTTTTGCAAGAAGAATTACCTTTTAGGTTAAATCATTCTGAATCGGAAGCAATTTTTGTTTCTAAAAATCATCTCGAAAAGCTTTTGAAAATTTGGAGTCAAATTGAAAAAGAAAATTTTTATTTAATTTATTTAGATGAAGATGTTGATTTTTTAAAAACCAAAATGGCATTTTACAATGTACCTTTAGAAAAATCCAAAATTTATAGCCAATTAATGGCGAAAGGTAAGAAGAGTATCTTCGAAGGAGATAATTCCGAGATGTCTGCTAAAATTAAATCAATAGACACAAACGATACCGTTACTATTTCATATACATCTGGTACAACAGGTAATCCTAAAGGAATTATGTTAACGCATAAAAACTATGTTGTAAATAGTGCCGATGGAGTGGAATCTCATGGATTGACTTTAGGTATGAAATCGTTAATAATACTTCCTATCGATCATTGTTTTGCACATACAGCAGCAGTTTATGGAGCATTATTTTGTGGAGTAGAATTGTACTTTCTAGATGCCCGTGGTGGAGCAATAAATGCGTTAAAAAATATACCGATTAATTTAAATGAGGTAAAGCCCGATTTTATTTTAACAGTACCTACTCTTTCGGGTAGTTTTATGAAAAAAATTACAGAAGGTGTTGCTGCTAAAGGTGGATTTGTAGAAAAGCTATTTAAAGCAGGTTTAAAAGCAGGGTTAAAAGTTAATAAAGATGGATATAGTAAATCTGGTTTAGTTACTAAGCTTAAAAATAATCCAGTACATTCAATGGCGTCAAAATTGATTTTCTCGAAATTAAAATCAGTATTTGGTGGTAATCTTCAGTTTATGGTAGGCGGTGGAGCGTTGTTAGATATTAAACAGCAACAATTTTTCTATAATATCGGAATTCCTATTCTTCAAGGATATGGACTTACCGAAGCTAGTCCTGTAATTTCTGCTAATACACGTACCGTTCATAAACTTGGAACTTCAGGAAAAGTTTTACCTACTGTTAATTGTAAATTAATGAAAGAAGGTGGAGAAGAATGTATTCAAGGAGAAAAAGGAGAAATTGTAATATTCGGAGATAGTGTAATGAAAGGGTATTTTAAGAATACCGAAGCCACCGATGCTGCAATTAAAGATGGTTGGTTGCATACCGGAGATTTAGGGTATTACGATAAAGATGGATTTTTAGTTGTAACCGGAAGAGAAAAAGCCCTGCTGATTTCTGATGATGGAGAAAAGTATTCTCCAGAAGAAATAGAGGAAGGATTAGTTTATCATTCTCCGTTATTAATGCAAGGAATGGTTTATAATGATCATAGTCGATTTACAAGTGCAATTATTACCCTCGATGATGGTAATGTTAAACGATATATTGAAAGTGAAAAAATCACAACAACTCTTCAGTTGTATCGTTCAATTGAGCAAGAGGTTAAAAAATTTAAAACAGATCCGATATATAAAAGTAAGTTTCCAAATAAATGGATGCCGTCAGTATTTTTGTTAGCAGCCGAAAACTTTAACGAAGATAATAAGATGATGAATTCAACAATGAAAATGGTTCGTTATAAAATAGAGGAAGTTTTCAAAAAGGATATTCAAGATATTTATTCTCAAAAAGGAGCTGAGGTTACTAAAACTAAGAATATAAAAGTTCTACAAGATAAATTTAATCTAGCTTAAATTTTAAGCAGTTATATAGGTTTGAACTATGTAGCTGCTTTTTTTGTTTAATATAATTGGCTATTATATTGGCGTGTCCATTCCGCTCTCGCTTC
>JAGLDK010000009.1 GCA_023145615.1 Ichthyobacteriaceae bacterium
ATTAGGTGCGAAACTTGAGTTAAAAATACGTATGATAATAAAAACAACTCAATTCGCATTGTTGAAACAAATTATTCTAATGGAGATTACAATGGCTCAAAAGAATCTGAGTTTGATAAATTCGGACACAAGACGTTCTTTTCTACAGTAGCCCACAATGGAGATGGTTGGACAACTAGATCTTATTATGATAAAAAGGGCAGAATTACTAGGTTGGAACAGAAACCAATAGGAGATGGAGATGAAGGGTTATCATCAGATTAATGATTCTGATCGGAGTTTAAATCAGGTAGATACGGAAATGTCTAAATCTTCATTTCCTGAAAAAAAGATAATTTTCGACAAAAAAGGAAGTATTATTTCAGGATTTAGTGAATCTTTTTTTATAGAAATTGAGTTAGAGTATTATTAATCAAAGTATAGTTTAGAAACTAATAAGGTTATAGGAGTGTCTACCTTTGATGTTACAAATAAAAATTGCCCGTAATTCATTTGTACTGTTTTTACTAGGTAGTCCATTGTCCAATACAGTAAGACAAATACTAATAGTACAAAACTTTTGGCATCCAATTTGAATCAGATTTTTAACACAAATAACAATAACATGAAAAAACTAATCTCATTATTTATTACAACTCTTTTTGCATTATCACAAGGTGTGTTATAGCGCAAGAAGTAACACAAAGAAAAGAGCTTACAAGTGCTATTTAGTCTGAATACACAACTAATAAAATAGAAAAATTTGCAAAATAACTTGCAGATGAAGGAAAGAGAAGTGATAGATATATCTCTTCTGATTGGTATTTCAATACCAATTTTCAGGAATATGAAAAGATGAATACTTATGGGATTTTATACTTAGCAACCTTCACTCACGATGCAGATGAATTACCTCTTAAAAGAGTATTCTTCCGAAATAAAAAAGGAATGTAATTTGAATTCAAGAATTATAAAAGATAGCAGAATATAAAATACCTATTAATATGCCAAGTACAAAAAAAGTATTTGAAGACAATAGAGTTGACTATTACTATTTAATACCACATTTATTGCTTTTTTTTTGTAGCTACCACTTTGATACACTACCAAAAATACTAATGCAAAGATAATTCATTATAAATTTATCTTGTAAAGTGTTTAAACTATGTAATAGATAAGGTTAGAATAATATAAAATTTTAGAGATGTTTTTGAAAGTGAAAAAATGGAAGATGCTGTAGGAATGTTTGCGAAGTGGGGGAGCAAGTGTTATAAATTCTAAAATAAAATAAGTGTTAACTAGCAAACACCTTTAATATAGTTATTAAAGGTGTTTGTAATGCTTTAGTGTTGAAATTTTAAAATGCTGGTAAAAAGATTAAATGGCAAAATACAAGAAGTAAAATATACTACTAGATGTTATATAAATTTTATAAACTTCAGAAGTGCAATTTTACTTTTCAATGGTGGATTGAGCCTTTATCTACATAAATAGTGGTAGAACCAAAAAAGTCCAAAACTTTGAAAGTATTATTTTTTCTACAAGTTTTTGGACTTCAAATATTTGTTTTTAAGCTAAACACAGTTAAATTAACCTTTATAAAACTTACAGCAAAATTAATAACATTAACACAAATTCAAACTAATTAATTTATCAGCAATATCTCTATTGTTAGCTAATCTCGGAGTTTTATTTTGTCCACCAAGTTTACCTATTGATTTCATATAATTATTGAATCCATTTTTCTCAACAACTCTTATCTCTAAGTTTTTTAGTACCGATCCTGTTATTAAATCGTTGTAATACGAATTAAAATTACATAGATTATTGTTAATTAATTTGGCAAAACCTTCAATGTTTTCTGGTTGATTTTCAAATTCAATAAACCACTCGTGGTATGGTAAACCCGATTTTGGATTTATTTGTGGAGCAACTGTAAATTCGTTAATTTTTATATTAGTATTTTTTACAGTTTGCATTATTGAATCTTCAACTTCCTTTGCAATTACATGCTCTCCAAAGGCTGATATAAAATGCTTTATTCTACCTGATACTTTAATACGGTATGGTTTTGTTGATGTAAATACTATTGTATCTCCAATGTTATAACCCCATAAACCAGCATTTGTGTTTAGTATTAATACATAATTTATACCTAACTCAACATCTCCAATTGTGTGTCTTTTTGGGTTTTCGTTATAAAATTCGGTTGCTTTAATAAATTCATAAAACATACCATTATCTAACAACAATAACATTCCATCTTCTTTTTGAGAATCCTGAAATGCAATAAAACCTTCCGATGCAGGATATAATTCAAGCACATCAATTTGGCGTCCAATAAGCTCGTCAAACTTTTTACGATAAGGCTCGTAGGCAACACCTCCATTAATAAATAATGAAAATTTAGGAAATAAATCGCCAATATTTTTACCCGATTTTTCCACAAGTTTTTCGAAATACATAACCATCCATGGTGGAATACCCGAAATTAATCTCATATCTTCATTTATGGTTTCATCAACAATGGCATCAACTTTTTCTTCCCAATCGTTAATCATGTTAGTTTCCCAACTTGGCATTCGGTTGCTTTGTAAATACGATGGAACAAAATGAGCAGTAATACCCGAAAGTCGTCCTATGTTAATACCGTTTTGCATTGTTAATTCTGGACTTCCTTGTAGAAAAATCATCTTTCCATCTACAAATTCAGTATTTCCGGTTTCGTTAGCATATAAAAGCAGTGCATTTTTTGCAGCATTAATATGATTTGGCATCGACTCTTTTGTAAGCGGAATATATTTCGATCCTGATGTAGTACCTGATGTTTTGGCAAAATACAAAGGTTTTCCTGGCCACAAAATATCTTCCTTTCCGGCAACAACTTCATCAACATATATTTTTAAACCTTCGTAATCTTTTACAGGAACATTACTCTGAAAATCAGCAATGGTTTTTATTTTATCAAAATTATGATTTTTACCAAATTTTGTTGATTTTGCTGTTTTTATCAGATTTTGTAAAACTTTTTCTTGAGTTTTAACCGGGTTGCTACTCCATTTTTTAGTTTTGTTAGCAACAATTCCGGCGTATATTTTTGTTAAAAATCTTTTAATAGTCATAGTTTGTACTTATTCAAAGTCAATATAATCAATAGGATTTAGCGGATAACCATCTTGCCATAATTCGAAATGAAGGTGAGGTCCTGTACTTAATTCTCCGGTTGATCCCGAGCTTGCAATAACCTCTCCCGAAGTTACAACATCGCCTTGTTCAACATTTGCCGATGTGTTGTGTTTGTAAACCGAAATAAGGTTATCGTTATGCATAATAACCACAACATTACCCGTGGTTGAAGTCCATTCCGAGAAAATTACTGTACCATCGGCAACCGATTTTACAGGCGTACCAACAGCGGCTGCAATATCAATAGCATAGTGTTTGTTCTTTTTTTCGTATCCGTATGATATTGAACCCGAAATAGGAGGAGCCAAAACAAAATTTTCGTTCTTGTTTTTATCAAAAACACTGTATCTGTTTTTACTTTCAATTTCAATTCTGAATAACGAATCTTCTTTCGATGCCGAAAAATCAACATCAAGTTTATTTTGCATTATCGAATCAACACTTCTCGAATAAAAATCTTCAATATCGCTTGAGTCAACTTCTCCGTTAAGTACCTTAAATAAATTATCAACATAAAGCTGATTGTTTTCAATTACCTTCTCTAACGAATCGCTTCTTAACATTAAAGTAGTTGCACTTTTACGCAAACCATTGCTATTGTAACCCGGTATATACTGTTTTAGTGGAGTAGCAAAAATAATAAATACAGTTCCAGCTACCAATAAAATAGACATACTAGCAAATAGTACAAAAATATTTAATCGGTTAAGATGAGTTGAATATTTTTCATCCATAGTGTCATCATTCATTATAGTTACTCTATAATTAAATGTCCACTTATGTTTCAATTCGTTTTTCAATTTGTTATTCATATTATTCCTTAAGTAAGTTAGCTAAAAGTAAATATTGTGCTAAAGTATAACATCAATATAGTAACAATATAACTTCTTATTAAAAATATTTTTATTTTACAGATATAACACGGCTTTAATTCCTAATTTGTTATGCCTAAATTATATTTAGTTATGTTTTATATTTCATGTACAATTCTGATGTATAGAATGTTATAGTATTAATTGGTAAATAATAATATTGCCAATATTTCATTTTATTAAAAATATTTATAGCATGTAAAAATTAATATGTAACATAATTAATATGATTTGTAATTCATCATTAAACCTATGTTTGTTATGTAAAATTAAAATGCCTAATATTTTTTTAGTTATTACTTAACTAATGTTATAGTTTTAACCGATTTTTGACTTAAATTAATGTATTATATTACTATTACTTAATATTTAGTTATAAGGATATAATAGTATAACAGAAACTATAATGGTTTGTTTATATATAATATTATTTTCAAGTCTTTTATAATATCTTGATTATAAAAGACTTGAAAATAAAAATCTATTTCATTAAATTACTAGATTTGTAATTGAACCTTTACTCTTAGTATTAAAAAAAGATGATAACAACCTTGAAACATATTTTACTTAAAATTTCGCCCAAAAATAAATTCAAAACTTTTAGTACAATTAAGTATTTAAGTTTTGTTGTTTTATTTATGCTATCGGCTTGTTCTACAAAAAATAATAAGTTTATAAACCGTACATACCATAAAACTACTACTACTTTTAATGTTTTGTTTAATGGAAAATACAGTTTAGATAAAGCTGAAAATGTTATTGTTGATAATTATATTGATAATTTTAATGAAGTTTTACCAATTACACCATTTCGTACAGGTATGGATGCAATGGCTGCAACTTCGTATTTAAAACAAGCTTCAGAAAAAGCATCAAAAGCTATTCAAAAACACTCAATGTTTATTGCCGATAAAGAAAGGAATAAACGTATGGATGAGGCGTATATGTTATTAGGAAAGACTAAGTTTTATCAAACTAAATACTTTCCTGCTTTAGAAGCTTTTAATTATGTTAAAATAAATTTTTCGGCAGGTAAGCAATATTATAATGCAAAATTGTGGTCAGTAAAAACTAATCTTAAGCTCGAAAACAGCATTCAAGCAATTGATGAAATTAAAAAAATGCTTAAGAATAAAAATTTGCCAGAAGATTTAAAACCCGAATTAAATGCTCATTATTCCGACGCTTATCTTCAGCAAAAAAAGTACGATTTATCAATAAAATATATGAAACGTGCTATTAGCAAAGAAAAAGATAAGCGTATAAAAACTCGTTATTCTTATATATTAGGACAGTTATATCGTTTAAACGATGATTTAGTAAATTCTACCAAAACATTTGAGTTGATAGAGCAAAACGGAACTCCATATGAGTATGCTGTTAATGCCCGACTTGAAAAGGCGGAAAACTTTAATCCTGAAATTAACAATCTCAACAAGTATATAGTTGCGTTAGACGAAATGCTTGAACAGAAGAAAAACATAAAATTTAAAGGCAAAATATACTATCAAAAAGGATCGGTTTATTATAAAAGTAAAAAGTACAACGATGCTGTAGTAAACTTTAATTCTGCTATAAAACATTCTGAACGAGATTTTTATTACAAAGGAATTTCTTTTGAAAAACTTGGAAACTTGAATTTTGATATTGCAAAGTATTTAAATGCAGCTAATTATTACGATAGTACATTGGCGGTAATGCCAAATACTTATATAAATTATAAACCAATACGCAGAAAAAGAAATCAGCTTGATGATGTAATTAAATTTTTAAAAATAGCAGAAGCAAATGATAGTGTTTTAAAAATATATAACATGAATGATGAAGATCGTATTGCTTTTTTCGAGAATCATGTTAAGTTACTTAAAGCCGATGACGAGGCAAAGAAAGAACAAGAGCGTATTGCAATGGAAGAGGCTATGTATAACGAAGAATCGTCTACTTTAATTGTTGGAAAAAAGAGTAAGTTCTACTTTTATAATTCGGTAACTCTTGAAAAAGGAAGAGCTGAATTTTCTAAAATTTGGGGAGATCGTCCGTTACAAGATCAATGGAGGATTTTAAATAGTGCAACCGAAGAATTGGTTTCTGATGAAGAACTAAATCAAGAAGATTCTGAAAATAATTCAGAAAATATTGCAGTATCTGATAGTATAAAAAATGCTACAGCCGATGCTAAATACAATATTGAATTGTATATAAGTAAAATACCTACTAATACCGATACTATAAATAAATTGGTGTACGATAGAAATTACTCGTATTATGTTTTAGGACTTATATATAACGAACAGTTTGGTAAATATAAATTATCGGCAGAAACTTTAGAAGAACTATTAAGTTTTGAACCTGAAGAAGATTTAAAGTTGCCAACTTATTATTATTTATATAAAAATTATTCGGAACTTAATGATGATGTCAATAAGCAGAAGTATAAAAATATTATTATTAACGATTATAGTGGAAGTAGATATGCCAATATAATTTTAAATCCGGGTAAGCTTAATTTAGGAGATAAAGAAAAAATTGTTATTAGATATGAAGAGGCTATCAAGCTTTATAAAAATGAAGAATACCGAGAGGCTCTTTTGTTATCTGAGATATTGTTGAAAGATTATTCTACAGGCGAATTAATACCTCGTATTGAATTAATGAAATCAACTTTACTAGGAAGACTTAAAGCCCGAGATGATTATGAAAAATCGTTGAAGTATATAATTTTTAATTATCCTAACAACGAAGTTTCAGACAAGGCTAAAGTGCTTTTAAAAGAAAGTAAAGAAAAACGAAATGTTAAATACGAATCGTATAATAAAGAGTATCCTAGAATTGTAATTATTGCCGATTCGGTACAAGATTTTTCTAAATTACTGAAACGTACAGAATATAGAGTTTGGCAAAAAAGATTAAAAGTTGAAGTAAGTCAATACTCAATTGATAAAGATGTTTTTGTTGTTTACAATTTTGATAAATGGGAAACTGCAGAGGCTTTTAAAGAAGAACTTTTTACAACTAAAGTTGTTGCAAAAGATTTGGGAAATAAAAAGTATGATACTTTTATAATTTCTAGGTTTAATTTTGATATTTTGCAACGCAGTAAAAATACCGAGGAGTACAAAAAAATATTAGATCAATAACATATGTTTTCAAAAATTAAAGAGGAAGGAAAAGGGCAAGTAACTCAGAGCACAGGAAATCAGCGTAATGTTTTGGCTGCCGGAACTACTATTGTAGGAGAAATAAAATCGGACGGAGATTTTAGAATTGATGGTACAGTAAATGGTACAATACAAACAAATGGGCGTATTGTGGTAGGAAAAACAGGTAAGATTGACGGAACTGTAAAGTGTGTTAATGCCGAAGTAGAAGGTAATATATCGGGTAATTTATATGTTAAAGAATTGCTTTCGCTTAAAAATTCGGCTGTAATTACAGGCGATGTTGTTGTTGGAAAATTAGCAATAGAACCAGGTGCTACTTTTGATGCAACTTGTAAAATGGATAGTTCATCTACAATTACAAAAAATGAAACAACAAAACAAAAAAGAGAAAAAGTCTCTTAATAAAATTCTTAAACTGTCGGGAGTTGGAGTTCAGATGGGGCTAGTAATTTACGTTCTTTCCTTATTAGGAAAAAAACTAGATTTGTATTTTAAAACAAACTCAAACACCTACACACTTATTTTAGTGATTGTGGGTGTTGTGGTTTCTACATACGGCTTAATTATACAACTTAAAAAGATAGATGAAGATGAAAGTGATGGCAAAAAATAACAGTGTAATTATGTTTTGGCTGCGGCTAACTATAATTTTGATAGTAGGCTTTTATAGTCATAAATTAGTATTAAATAACAATGAATTTACTGATAGTTTAGTTTTGTCGTATTTTGTAAATGGATTGCTTGCTTCAATCATTTTTACGATTTTAAATGCATTAAAAAATAAGTATAACAATATTTTAGGCTTCTTTTATATGATTGGGAGCTTTGTAAAGTTTGTTATTTTCTATTTTGTGTTTTATCCAGTATTTAATTCCGATGGCGATTTATCTAGAACAGAATTCGCTATATTCTTCATACCGTATGTATTAGCATTAATATTAGAAACTACAGAACTTATTAAAATATTAAATAATAAAATAATTACAGAATAAATAGTTTTTTCCTTTCATATTTTTTTTTTTGTTGTTTCTTTACTGAACCAAAAAAAACGCCATTTGTGTAACATTTGATACTTAAGTAAAAATGACTGGAAAAAAATTAACCTTCAAAATTGCTTTTATTTTTATGCTGACTTCTATAATGTCGATGGCAGAACAAGAGCAAGTTTCTCATGAAACTGAAACTAATCATACGGAAACAGAAGCTATCCATTCGGGGAAAGAGAAACAACAACAAGAGATTAAGGATTTTGTTAATCATCACTTAAAAGATTCTCATGATTTTTCGTTGTACAACTACACAAACGATGATGGGGAGAAAGAACATATAGGTATACCACTTCCAATAATTTTGATTGATGCAGAAAATGGAGTTACTGCATTTATGTCTTCAGAGTTCCAACATGGAAAAAAAGTTGTAGAAGTAAATGGTAAATATTTAAAACTTTACCACGAAAAAATATATTACACTGATGCTGATGGTACTATTAACTACGATGAAAATCATCATGCTACAAACAAAAGGCCATACGATTTTTCAATAACAAAAAGTGTGGTAATGATATTAGTTACATCAATACTAATGTTTATTTTGTTCCGAAATTTAGCCTTATCGTATGCTAAAAACGGAGGAGTACCAACAGGTGCTGGTCGTTTTTTCGAGCCAATAATTATTTATATAAGAGACGAAATTGCTATCCCAAATATTGGAGAAAAGCATTACAAAAAATATATGAGTTATTTATTAACTGTATTTTTCTTTGTGTGGTTTTTAAACATGACAGGATTAACTCCGCTTGGAGTAAATGTAACAGGAAACATAACTGTTACTTTGGCATTGGCTTTATTTACATACTTTATTACAACATTTACAGCTAATAAAAATTATTGGTCGCATATATTTTGGATGCCTGGAGTACCAAAACCAATGCGTATAATTTTAGCACCAATTGAATTATTAGGTACTATAATTAAACCATTCTCGTTAATGATACGTTTGTATGCCAATATGGTTGCAGGCCATGTTGTATTAATGAGTATAATTGGTTTAGTATTTTTATTTAAAAACTGGTTGGGAAGTAGCCTTTCGTTTGGTTTAGCTTTTGCTTTATCAATACTTGAAGTTTTAGTTGCCCTTTTACAAGCATATATTTTTACAATGCTATCGGCATTATATTTCGGTTCGGCTGTTGAGGAACATCAAGAGGAACACTAAAGGTTAGTAATAATTACTAAAAACAGAATGTTTAATTAATAATTATATATCATTATGGAAATTCCAACTATCGTAGGAGCAGGATTAATAGTTATCGGTGCCGGATTAGGTATTGGTAGAATTGGTGGGTCTGCAATGGATGCTATCGCACGTCAACCTGAAGCTTCAGGTAAAATTCAAACAGCTATGCTTATTGCGGCTGCACTAATTGAAGGTATTGGATTTGCGGCATTATTTGCTTCATAATCTTAAACTTAAACAAAAAACAACTAGGCTGTAACGGTTGGTTATAGCCTATTGTTTGATTGTAAAAACATTACTTGCAGTATATTGTTAATTATATTTAAAATATTGTTTCAGCAATTTTACTGTTTATAGACTTAAATCAGAATTAGTTTAAAAAAATATATATGGAAAAGTTATTTGCAGATTTTTCATTAGGATTATTCGTTTTTCAATCTGCTATTTTTGTTGGATTGATTCTTTTGTTAAAGAAGTACGCTTGGATTCCTATACTTGATGCTGTTAATGAGCGTGAGGAAGGTATTAAGAGTTCTTTAGAATCGGCTGATAAGGCTAAAGAAGAAATATTACAGCTTCAATTAGACAATAAAAAGATTTTAAAAGAAGCAAGAATTGAAAGAGATTCTATGATGAAAGAGGCTAGAGAAATGAAAGACAAAATCATTAACGAAGCCAGAAATGAAGCTCAAGACGAAGCATCTAAATTAAAAGAGATTGCTAAGGCAGATATAAAGCACGAAACTATGGCTGCTATGACTGATCTTAAAAATCAAATTGCTGATTTATCAATTGATATTGCAGAAAAAATACTTCGTTCGGAACTTAAAGATAAAGAGAGTCATAATGCATTAATTGACGAACTTATATCTGAAGGAGAAGATAAATTTACTCAGAAACAAAATTAAATAGTTATGAGTAGAAATGCAGTTGCATACCGTTACGCAAAATCGTTGATGACCGTAGCAAGAAAACAAGATATACTTGAGGAGGTTTATCAAGATATGTTGCTTGTAAAAAACACACTTGAAGAAAATAAAAATTTTCTTGACTATATTGAAAGCCCGATTGTAAAAACATCGGCTAAATTAGAAATAGCTGAAAAAATATTTTCTGGTAAAATTAACGAACTATCACTAAACTTTCTTCAACTTTTAGGAAAAAATGGAAGAGAGGGTTCGTATAGAAAAATTGTAAAGAGATTTGTTTTTCTTTATGATGAAATTAAAGGAATTGAAGTAGCTAAAGTAATTTCGGCAAAGGAACTTACTGATGATCAATTTAACCGTATTAAAATGCAGGTGGCTAAAATTACCGGTAAAATAATTGATATGGAAATTGAAATTGATTCGAAATTAATAGGTGGTTTTATACTTAAAGTTGGCGATTATAAATATGATGCCAGTGTAAAACGAAGCATGGAAAGATTACACCGTGAATTTAAAGGTAACCTTTATATATCTAAAATTTAAAAACGGTTACTTATTATTGATTTTTAATTTTATACTTTTAACAGCGTTTTAAGGTATGAAATTAGCTAAATAACGGTATTTATATTAATAACATTACCTTTTTAAGGTTATACTACACTTAATTATGGCAAAAATTAAACCTGCTGAAGTTTCAGCAATATTAGAGGAGCAACTTACTAAACACAGGGTACAAGCTGAGTTGAACGAAACAGGTACTATACTACAAGTTGGAGATGGTATTGCTCGTGCTTACGGATTATCAACTGCCGAATATGGTGAACTTGTTGAGTTTGCAAATGGTTCGGAAGGAATGGTACTTAACCTTGAGGAAGACAATGTTGGTATTGTATTATTCGGCGATCCTTCGGAAATTAGAGAAGGAGATACGGTAAAGCGTACTAAACGTATTGCTTCAATTCAGGTTGGAGAGGAAATTGTTGGACGTGTAGTTAACACACTTGGAGATCCTATTGA
Organism: Ichthyobacteriaceae bacterium; assembly: GCA_023145615.1. Lineage (GTDB taxonomy): Bacteria > Bacteroidota > Bacteroidia > Flavobacteriales > JADGDT01 > JADGDT01. Next base: position 11,380 of record JAGLDK010000009.1, read on the forward strand.
TGGTAAAGGACCAATTGGAGGAGAACTTATTGAAATGCCTATTGAGCGTAGAGCTCCGGGTGTTATTTATCGTCAACCAGTAGCAGAACCACTTCAAACTGGTGTAAAAGCTATTGACTCTATGATTCCGGTAGGACGTGGTCAGCGAGAGTTGATTATTGGAGATAGACAAACAGGAAAATCTACTGTTGCTATTGATACCATTATAAATCAGAAAGAATTTTACGATGCAGGAGAACCTGTTTATTGTATATATGTTGCAATAGGTCAGAAAGGATCGACAGTAGCAAACATTGCACGCGAGCTTGAAGAAAAAGGAGCAATGGCTTATACTACAATTGTAGCGGCTAATGCATCAGAACCGGCAGCAATGCAGTTTTATTCACCTTTTGCAGGTGCTGCAATTGGTGAATATTTTAGAGATACTGGTCGTCCGGCATTAATTGTTTTCGATGATTTATCGAAACAAGCAGTTGCCTACCGTGAGGTATCATTATTATTACGTCGTCCACCAGGACGTGAGGCATATCCAGGAGATGTATTTTACCTTCACTCAAGATTACTTGAGCGTGCGGCAAAAATAAATGCGAATGATGATATTGCTGCAGGTATGAACGATTTGCCTGAAGGTTTAAAGGGGAAAGTAAAAGGTGGAGGATCGTTAACGGCGCTACCTATTATTGAAACTCAAGCAGGAGATGTATCGGCATATATTCCAACAAACGTAATTTCTATTACCGATGGGCAGATATTTTTAGAGGGAGATTTATTTAACTCAGGAATTCGTCCGGCTATTAACGTAGGTATTTCGGTATCTCGTGTAGGTGGATCGGCTCAGATTAAAGCAATGAAAAAAGTTGCAGGTACTTTGCGTACCGATCAGGCTCAGTATAGAGAGCTTGAGGCTTTTGCTAAGTTTGGATCGGATTTAGATGCAGCTACTTTAAATGTTATTGAAAAAGGTAGACGAAATGTTGAAATTCTGAAACAAGCCGAAGCTTCGCCTATGAAAGTAGAAGAGCAGGTTGCTATTATTTACGCAGGATCGAGAGGTTTACTTATGGATGTGCCAGTAAAAAAAATTAAGGAATTTGAAGTTGAATTTATCGAATACCTTAGAAATAAAAATGCTGACACTTTAGGTGAACTAAAGAAAGGAAATCTTAGTAATGAGGTAGAAACTGCACTTAAAAATGCGGTTATTGAATTATCGGCAAAATACAAAGGGTAACAATTATTGTTTAATGTTATTTATTGCTAATTACATTATAAAATAAATAGTGTGTTTGCAATAAGTAACATTAAACTTATAAAATTAAATTATGGCTAATCTTAAAGAAATTAAAAACCGTATCACATCTGTTTCTTCAACCCGACAGATTACGAGTGCCATGAAAATGGTTTCTGCTGCAAAGCTAAAAAAGGCTCAGGATGCTGCGTTTAGTTTAAGACCTTATGCCGATAAACTTAAAGAAATAATACAAAGTATATCGTCGCAAGCCGATGATATATCCGAATTAGTTTATACTGAAGAAAGAGAAGTAAACAAGGTTTTGATTATTGCAATTTCTTCGAACAGAGGTTTATGTGGTGCGTTTAACGCAAATGTTGGTAAAAAGTTAAATCAAATAGTTGAAAGTAAATACAAAAACAATACAGTTGAAGTATTAACTATTGGTAAAAAAATAAATGATATTGCTAAAAAGCAGTATACAATTGTTGAAAATCAAAGCGAGCTATTTGAAGATTTAACTTACGAAAATACTGCAATTATTGCTGATTGGGTTATGAAAATGTTTGCACGTGGATCGTACGACAAGGTTGAAATAGTTTACAATAAGTTTAAAAATGCAGCAATGCAAATTTTAACAGAAGAGCAAATGTTGCCTATTGTTTCTGCCGAAAGTGAATCATCGGTTGTAAACGATTATATTTTCGAACCAAATAAAAAAGAAATACTTGTAAATTTAATGCCAACATCATTAAAAATACAATTGCATAAAGCTATTTTAGATTCGGTTGCAGCAGAGCATGGTGCCCGTATGACAAGTATGCATAAAGCAACAGATAATGCTACTGACCTTATTGGTGACTTAAAATTAACTTATAATAAGGCTCGTCAGGCATCTATTACCAACGAAATTTTAGAAATTGTTGGTGGTGCTGAAGCATTAAATGGATAAAAAGGTTAATAATAGTTTACATAAATAAAAAAGGGTTTGATATATAAAATATCAAACCCTTTTTTTTATAAAATTTGGTAAGTTTAACAATTAAAACTTCATTGTTAAACCAATTCCCTCGTTATGTCCTAAGTTTCCACCACCGGCTTCAATAAAAACACCCCACTTTTCGCTCCAAAACCATCTAGCACCAACTTGAAGACCTATATCAAATTTGGAATAATTTTTATAACTATTATTTATACCAAAAGCATACCCAGCATTTGCACCTGCGTAAACATCAAACTGCTCGGGTAACTGCATTAAATTATCGAAATAATAATTTGCTTTAACACCTGCTGTTAACCAATTTAAACTATAGTTAGTTCCTGCAAAAGGTGCAACAGTAATATCTCCAGTAATAGGTATTTCATAATTTACACCTATAAAACCAAAATTTAATTGACTCCTAGCTTGTCCAAATGTAGCAACTGAAATAAACAGTACTGCTACTAAAAATAGTAATTTTTTCATTTGTAATAAATTTATGATTAATAAATCTAACATTTAAGGTATAATGTAATATTTATTAGTTGATAGTGTTTCGATTAACGGTTTGTTTGTCGTTTATACTGAATGAATTTTTATTGATTTATGATGCCAATCATGTAAAGATACGAAATTTATAATACATTGATAATTAATGAATTAGTACTTGTAGAGATGTAGTGTTTATATATTACATTAAGTCTGCAAGTGGTTTAGATATTACAAGTTGTAATGTGCGTTAGCATTGTAGCTCAGGAAAAAGTAACACAGGCGTATAATTAAATACGGTGAGTAATTTTTTTAAAATATTCTTAATGATAACATGCAGTACTGTTTTAGAATATAAACCCATTTGCGTATTTAAGATATTATAATAATGCGTTTAACATATTGTTATATAGTTATTTATCTATAAATTACATATATGTAATTAATATATAGTGAAATTTTATTTTTAGTAGATTTTACTTGTAGTCTGACGTAATAAACGTGCTGTTATATTTTATTATAATAATTTTATTTGATAAAATTAAATACATCACCTAACAAGTTTTTAGCATCTAAATATGTTATAGCACTCAAATGGTTATTTAATTTTAATGATTTATTAATAATTATAATTTAACGTACTGTTGAATTCTAATTTTTATTATGAACTATGGAGAAAAAAGATATTAAAAAAGAAGGACAGTCATTTTTAGGAATACAAGCAAATCCGGGTGTATTTATACCATCGTTACTTATTGTTTTAGTTCTTGTAATAACAACATTAGTAGTAGGAGACCCTATGGCCGATTGGTTTGCAAGTGCTCAAGATGTAATATCTACAAATATTGGATGGGTTTTTATTCTTATACTGAACTTGCTGTTTGTGTTTTCGTTATTTTTAGGATTCGGAAAATACAGAAATATTAGGCTAGGAGGAGATGATGCAAAGCCCGATTTTACACTTAAAGGCTGGTTTGCAATGTTGTTTAGTGCTGGTATGGGTATTGGGCTTCTTTTTTGGAGTGTGGCCGAACCTATATCTCATTTCAATGAAAATCCCATGATTGATGCAAATTCTGAATTGTCTGAAAAAGCAACTTCTGCAATGAGTATTACATTTTTGCATTGGGGTATTCATGTTTGGGCTCTTTATGCTGTTGTTGCATTGGCATTGGCTTATTTTTCGTTTAACAAGAAACTGCCTTTAACAATTCGTTCAATTTTTTACCCAATATTAAAAGACCGTATTTATGGTAGAATCGGAGATTCAATTGATGTAATAGCTGTTGTTGCAACTTTGTTTGGACTTGCTACTTCTTTAGGATTAGGAGTTCAGCAAGTAAACGCAGGATTAACATATTTGTTTGGAATGCAAGATAATGCATACGTACAAATAGTATTAATAGTTGTAATTACTGCTGCCGCAACAATGTCGTTAATATTTGGGCTTGATAAAGGGATTAGAATTGTAAGCGAGTGGAATATGCGTTTTGCCTTAGCATTAATGATATTTATGTTGATTGTTGGTCCTACGTTATTTATTATGAAATCGTTTATACAAAGTATAGGTCATTATATTTACATATTTTTCGATCAAGGTTTTCATACCTATGCATATAAAAGTGTTGTAGGAGATAACGAATGGCAAAATAAATGGACTATTTTTTATTGGGCTTGGTGGATTTCATGGTCGCCTTTTGTAGGAGTGTTTATTGCCAAAATTTCAAGAGGAAGAACTTTTAAAGAATTTATACTTGGAGTACTATTAGTGCCAACATTACTTACTTTTTTATGGATGTCGGTATTTGGTGGAAGTGCAATTTATCAAGAATTAATAGGGAATCATACCATTTCCGAAGCTGTAAATAATAATATTGCTACATCAATATTCTACATGTTAGAGCAGTATCCTTTTGTAAAATTATCGTCAGGAATTGCAATTATATTAGTAGTTGGATTTTTTGTAACATCATCCGATTCAGGATCGTTTGTTGTTGATACTTTAACAGCAGGAGGAAGATCTGACGGACCAAAAAGACAAAAAATATTCTGGGCATCGTTACAAGGCGCAATTGCAGGAGCTTTACTTTTAGGAGGTGGTTTAACAGCTCTACAAACAGCATCTTTGCTTACCGGTTTACCATTTGCTATAATACTTGTAATAATGTGTTATAGTTTCTATAAATCGCTTTCAGATGAGTTTGACGATAAGTAGTTTTATAAAATTGTTTTAATTTTTATTCAAGATAAAAATAGGGAGTGTATAATATTTGATATTATACACTCCCTATTTTTTTATGCTGACAACTGTAATTATACTGATTCTTTTACAAATACCGTGGTTAGACAAATTATTATAATAGATATAGCGTTATCACTATTTTTTGATTATAACGTTTGTCACTTAGATTCAACTAATAAATGCAACTTTTCTATTTAAAAAAAATATACATAAATATAAAAGGGAAGATTTCTCTTCCCTTTTATATAGTAAAATGTAGATTGCCACCTTAAATCGCCAAACATAAAGTTGCAAATGAGTCATATTACTACAGAGCAACCATGTACTATTTATACAATACTAAACAATAAGATAGCCCAAAAAAAATAGTCTTGCTAAAAACTAAATTAGCAAGACTATTAAATACAAAAAAAAACTGTTTTATAGTGTGTTATTCTACAGTAACCGATTTTGCCAGATTACGAGGCTGATCAACATTACAACCTCTCATAATTGCAATATGATAGGAAAGTAATTGTAATGGAATAGTAGAAATTATTGTTGATAATTCTTCAGCCACCTGAGGCATCTCAATACAATGGTCTGCTATAGCTCTAATTGCTGTATCTCCTTTATTTACTACTGCAATAATTTTACCTTTTCGGGCTTTTAATTCTTGCACATTAGATAATATTTTTTCGTAATATCCCTTTTTTGTTGCGATAACTACCACAGGCATTTTTTCGTCAATTAACGCAATAGGACCATGTTTCATTTCAGCTGCTGGATAGCCTTCTGCATGAATGTATGATATCTCTTTAAGTTTTAAAGCCCCTTCTAATGCCGAAGGAAAGTTATAACCTCTTCCTAAATACAAGAAATTAGGAGAGTCTTTATAAACCTTAGCTATTTCTTTTATTGCTTCTTCTGATTTTAATGTTTCCTCAATTTTTTTAGGTATTTCTTGTAAATCTTTTAGTAACTCTTTAACTCTTGATTTTGAAAGCGCCCCATTTTCTTGCCCCAATTTTATAGCCATCATAGCAAGTACCGTAATTTGAGTGGTAAAAGCTTTTGTTGATGCTACTCCAATTTCTGGTCCGGCGTGGGTGTAAGTACCTGCATCTGTTTCTCGTGCAATTGTTGATCCTACAACATTACATACTCCGTAAACAAAAGCACCTTTTTCTTTGGCCATTTTTATAGCCGCTAATGTATCGGCAGTTTCTCCCGATTGCGAAATTGCAATTACAATATCTTTTTCGGTAATAATAGGATTTCTATATCTAAACTCACTACCATATTCAACTTCTACCGGAATACGTGCTAAATCTTCAAACAAATATTCGGCAACCAAACCAGCGTGCCACGATGTACCACAACCAACAATAATTATTCTGTTAGCATTTTTAAATCGTTCAATATTATCTCTAATTCCAGATATAGATATTTTAGAATCTTTTAAATTAACCTTTCCCCTTAAAGTATCGGCAACAGCTTCTGGCTGTTCATGAATTTCTTTAATCATAAAATGGTCGTAACCACCTTTTTCAATTTGTTCAAGGTTAAGTTCTAATTCCTGAATATATGATTCGGTAATAGTACCGTCTTGTATTTTTCTAACTTTAATTTCTTCGTTTGGTTTAATAACCGCCATTTCACCATCCTCAAGGTAAATAGCATTTTTGGTGTACTCAATAAACGGCGAAGCATCCGACCCAATAAAATATTCGCTAAAATTTTCTCCAATTCCAATAGCCAAAGGGCTACCAAGCTTGGCAACTACTAATTCTTCTTTTCTATCAGTATCGTAAACAGCAATAGCATAAGCACCAATTATTTGTGTTAGGGCTAATTGTACAGCTCTACCAATGCTAATGTCGTTTTTAATTTTAATGTCTTCAATTAAATTAACAAGCACTTCGGTATCAGTATCACTATGAAAAACATAGCCTCTGCCAATTAATTCGGCTTTTATAGTATCGTAATTTTCTATTATACCATTATGTATTAAAACAATTTTACCTGAGTTTGAAGCATGAGGGTGAGAGTTTCTATCGCTAGGCTCTCCATGAGTAGCCCAACGCGTATGTCCTATACATATTGTGCCATGGGTGTTATGATTTTTAGCTTCATTTTCAAGCTCAATAACTTTACCTTGCTTTTTTATAACATTCATACTTCCGTTTGCAATTGCAACTCCGGCGCTATCATAACCTCTATATTCTAATCTTTTTAATCCATTAATTACAATTGGGTACGCTTTGCGATGTCCAATATATCCAACAATTCCACACATAGTTTTTTGTATTTGTAAGTGATATTTTCATATCAATTTAAATTGTAATTGAGTTATACATATTAAAGTACGAAATTATTAGTTAAGTAATTTTTAAGGATAAGTTGCACATTTAGGGTTAAATACTATTGTGCAGAACTAAATAATAGTTATTACTTTATAATATACGGGTATTCAAATAGTTAGGTATTTATTGTGAAATGGTGAACACGCACCTTTTTACAATAAATAATAATGGAAGAAATTTGGTGTAATTATTAAACTAATATAGTTTTCATTTTAGTAATAAAATATAAAACACGAAAAAACCCCAATACATACGAGTAAAGGGGTTTTGATATTAAAGTGTATTTTCTTAAAATTATTTTACTTCTGTATATTTTATTTCAAGCACTAGTGGATTTTTTGCTGATTTATTTCCATTAACAATTACTTTATCGAAACTAGAATTAGGCGATTTACTTTCTAGTAAAAGCTTATAGTTTGTGTATTTATTGTTAATTACCTGATGTATGTATCGTGTTATTCTAAACTTATAGCACATTTCGTCTTTATCTAAAATACCACCAAAACTGTATTGTTCTGCCAATTCGTCCATTAAAACTAAACCGTCATTAAAAGTTCTTAAAGATAATGATTGAGGTAAAGAATTAACGTCAATATTTTTATCAGCAATACTAATTTTAAGAGTAGCCTGATTAATTAACCAATTGTTTTTAGTTAAACTATCAATTAAATTTTCTTTGTTGAATAATTTAATTCCAACACCAACACCAGCCATTCCTTGTATGTATAGCTTTTCTTCTCCTTTTATACTATCAGGTTTTGTTATTGCACGATCTAAATCGGTACCCGAAGTAGTACGGATAAATTTATAGCTATTTATTATATCTGATTCGTTACTAAAGTTGAAAGTATATTTTTTAACTTTTTTATCAGCATTGTTTTTGTAGTAAATAACAACAGATGCTTTGTCGGTCATATTAAATGAGTAAACCGATCCATCAGAACTTTCAGTACTTAATACCAATCCTTTAAACTTTGTTAGTAAATCCGAATTACTATTAAAGTAATTGTAATCATCATCAACAAGATCTTGAAAAAAGTTAGTATTTAACTTAAATCTAACATTTGGTATTGAATCTTTTTCTTCTCTATTAGTTTGAGTATTGAAATACGTAAACGGAACTCTAAATTTACTTTCCTCTAACTTAATTAAACTCCCATCGGTTTTTGCATTACTTAAAGGTGCAAAATTTTCGGTGGAATAAAGTTCTTGTCCTAAAACAAATTCTTCGTTCGAATAGTATACTGTATTATCATCAATAGTTTTATCTAGCAACGATATTTTTAAATTTATTGGTAGTTTCATGTTATTAATACCTCCGTAAATTGAGTCGGTATTAAAATTTGCAACAGTAATTGTTGAGTCTCCTGAATCTACAATTTGGTTTCTGCCTAAATATGGAAGTGTAAGCACTACTGAATCAACTTTTGCCGAGCTTCCGAAATCGAAACCAGAAATAGGCAAGTTAGGTTCAATAGCAAAAGAGTTTTTAATAACACCAAATGTAGCATCGTTATATGCTCCTACCAAAGCAAAAGCCAATTTGCTTGTAACAACACTATCTACAACATTAAATGCAGTTACTGAGCGGTCAATATAAGTGTCTCCTACAAGTTCATTACCATCAATAAGATTATTTCCAATACTATTTGCGTTTTTAGTACAACTTGTAAAAGAAATTGATAGGTATAATGAAAGAAATAATTTTAAGGCATGTTTTCCCATTTGTTTATTTCCGGTATTAAAAGGTTAGGTATAGTTTTTTGAATAAGAAATTCAATCTAAACTTACAATTTTATAAGTTTAGATTGAATAAATAAAAGGTAAGTAATTACTCTCCTAAAATTTCGTTGTGATAAAACGCATTATATGGCTCTCCAAATGTTTCAACATCTTGAAAACCTAAAGTTGGTTTGTCTGAAGCTTTTATGTAATCCGAAAGTTCATCGTTAAGATCTTTACTTCCTTCAATAATACCATCAGCAAAACTCATTGCAAATTTTGTAAGGTTATTAAAAGTAGGCTTTTCAATTAAATCAAGTCTTTCGTCAGTAATACCATCAAATTTAATTTTATCAACTAAACCTGCGTTAATTTCTTCGTTGTTATCGTAGTTATAAGCCGATGCAACAATTTTACAATCAGCAAAAGCCGGATCATCAGCAAATAAAGTTTTAGCATACATAGGTAGCAAACTTGCCATCCAACCGTTTACATGAATTACATCAGGTCCCCAGTTTAATTTTTTTACTGTTTCTAAAACTCCTTTAGCAAAAAATATTGCTCTTTCATCGTTGTCCTCAAACAACTTCCCATCAGCATCTTTATTAACAAACTTACGTTTAAAGTACTCTTCGTTATCTATAAAGTAAACTTGTAATCTTTCTTTCGGAATAGATGCAACTTTAATAATTAGTGGCTGATCAAGGTCATTAACTACTAAGTTCATTCCCGATAGACGAATCACCTCATGCAACTGGTGTCTTCTTTCGTTAATAACTCCATAACGTGGCATGAAAATTCTAACTTCATTGTTCAATTCGTTCATTTTCTTTGGCGCCTCCAAAGACATTGTCGAAACTTGATTTTCTTCAAGATATGGCGTAACCTCCGACGATACGTATAAAATTCTTCTTTTTTTCATGTGTAGAAAATGAAATGATTGCATATAATAATTTTGCAAAAGTACAAATTCTATCGATTAAATAACAGCTTTTATGTTAGCTTTGCAATAAAATTTATAAAAAGATGCTGATTTTCAATTCAAAAGTAGATTTAAACTCGTATATTACTAGTCAAAAATCATTAAATAAAACCATTGGTTTTGTGCCAACAATGGGAGCACTTCATAATGGGCATACATCATTAGTAAATTACTCTACAGCTAATAATGACATTACAATTGTTAGCATTTTTGTAAATCCAACTCAATTTAATAACCCCAACGATTTAAAAAAATATCCAAGAACCTTAGGTTCTGATTCTGAGTTGTTAGCACAGCATAATGTTGATGTAATTTATGCGCCAACTACCGAAGATATATACGGAAAAAACGTTGAATCGGTAAAATATAACTTCGATGGATTAGACGAGGTAATGGAGGGGGAGCATCGTATAGGACACTTTGATGGTGTGGGTACAATTGTTAAGCTTTTGTTTGATAATGTACAGCCTGATAATGCTTATTTTGGAGAGAAGGATTTTCAACAACTCCAGATAATAAAAAAACTGGTAGAAATTACCGATTTAACGGTTAAAGTGATAGGTTGTGCCATAATTAGAGAAGATGATGGCCTAGCAATGAGCTCAAGAAACGTAAGATTAAGTTCAGAACAACGTACAGAATCGCCTTTAATATATAAAACCATAAAGCAAGCTACAGTAATTGCAAAAACCGAATCTATTGATAAAGCAAATGCTTTTGTTGAAAAAACGTTTAAAGAAAGCAAAACGCTAAAGCTTGAGTATTTCGAAATTAGAGATGAGCAAACTTTGAGTTTACAAACCAATTATAAACAAAATGTAAATTATAGAGCTTTTGTTGCAGTTTTTGCAGGAGATGTTAGGTTAATTGATAATGTTAAAGTGTAGTGTTTATTATATTTTTATAAAATATTCAACAAAAAACACACTTATAAATGCTTGATTTTAAGTAATAATATAAGATATTGTGCTTTTTTATTAGGCAATATAATTAATCTAAATTCTAAACTATTTTAATTACTTTTGCACGCACAAATAAAAAATAACTAAACGCTTAGTAATATTGGTAGTACATACCAAAATGTTGCTATTGTTTATAAAAAATTATACGATGAATATTGAGGTTGTAAAATCTAAAATTCACAGAGTAAAAGTTACAGGTGCCGATTTAAATTATATTGGCAGTATTACTATTGATGAAGATTTGTTAGACGCTGCTAACATTATTGAAGGAGAAAAAGTACATATTGTAAATATCAATAATGGAAACCGATTAGTAACTTATGCTATTAAGGGAGAAAGAGGTAGAGGCGAAATTAATTTAAATGGTCCTGCGGCACGTTTGGTTGCTAAAGACGATATTGTAATTATAATTTCTTACGCTAGTATGGAGTTTGAAGAAGCCAAAGAGTTTAAACCTTGGTTAGTTTTTCCAAACGAAACCGATAATTCTTTGTAGTATTTAACTTGAAAACTTTAATAGATGCTTATTTTTATTAAGTTTACAACGTAAAAACATACCACCGGTAATGGGATTTGCTAACTTTAGCAAGTTAAATTACCGGATTTTTAATTTACTATTGAAATGAATAAAAAACTACTATCAACATTAAAGTACTCGATATTTATAATTTTAGGTATAGTACTTATATACTTGGTTTTTAAAGATACCGACATTGATAAAATGATTTCGGATTTAGAGCATGCCGATTATAGATATGTGATTTTATCTTTTGTTTTAGGTTATTTAGCTTACGTATCTAGGGCGTTACGATGGGTTATTTTACTTGAGCCAATGGGATATAAACCAAAAGCAATTAATGCCATAAATTCTGTTGCAATAACATATTTTACAAATTTGGCATTGCCACGAGCAGGAGAAATTACACGAGCTACCACACTAAGTAAAACCGAAAATATTCCGGTTGAAAAACTATTAGGAACTATTTTATTAGAAAGGGTAATTGATTTTATTTTTCTTTTCGGAATACTTGCTGCTACTTTTATATTGCGTTTCGATGATTTTGTTGAGTTTATAAACATAGTTTTAAATAGTAATGCTGAAACTACTGCCAATTCCGACTCAAATATTTTAATATACTTTTTTGCAATTATTGCTGTTAGTTTTGGAACTGCTTTTTTATTACGAAATAAAATTAAAAAAACCAATATATACTTTAAAATACGAGAGTTTGTAAAGGGGTTAATTGAAGGAGTAAAAACAATTAAGCACCTTAAAAAGAAATGGTTATTTGTGGCCCACAGTGTATTTATTTGGGTTATGTATTATTTAATGGTTTACGTTGTGTTTTTTGCAATGCCCGAAACCAGCAACCTTACAATGTCTGACGGTTTGTTTTTAATGGCTGTTGGAGCTTTAGGAATGGTAGCACCTGTGCCAGGAGGACTTGGAGCTTACCACGGAGCAGTTATTATTGGTATTAGTTTAATAGGATTGTCGGTTGATACTGGTAGAAGTTTTGCAATTATAGTACATACAACTCAATCGTTAATTGCTTTAATTTTCGGAACAATTGCAGTTGTAATGATTTCTTTTGCCAAGAAAAAAAACAGTACTGATAAGTAAAGTTTTAAAATAATATTTCTGAGTTTTTTATAAAAAAAAATATAATTTATGGATTTAATATCTCTTCATTCAAATTGGTCGTTAGCAGTAATATTATTGTTGCTTATTTCAATTGTCAATTCAATTTTTCGAATTATTACAAAAGGTGGTTTCGGAATATCAGATAAAAAGTTTAGCAGATACGCACTAATTTCGGTTATTATTCAAGTAGGTTTAGGAATTTACTCGTACTTAAATTCGGTAATAACCAAAATGGCAATGAAGGATTTTGGAGGAGCAATGAAAAATTCGGATTTACGATTATATGCCGTAGAGCACCCATCAACAGTTGTGTTAGCAGTAGTTTCGATAGTTTATGGATTTATTAAGACAAAAACTGCCGAAAATGATAACGCAAAACATAAAAATATTGTTATCTTCTACACTATTGGTTTGGTGTTAATATTATTACGAATGCCTTACTAATTACTACGCTTTACCCAAGCCATTTAATATTGATTAACTTATAAAATAATTAGGTTGTGATAGAACAAAATACAATAGTTTACGAAAGAGCTGTTTTAGTTGGTGTTATTTCTAATAAACAAAACGAAGAACGATCTGACGAATATCTTGATGAATTAGAGTTTTTAGCAGAAACTGCCGGAGCCGAAGTGTATAAACGATTTAAACAAAGGCTTGATGTTCCACATCCTAAAACATTTATAGGTACGGGTAAGTTAGAAGAATTACGACAATATATTGAAGGGCATAATATTGATATTGCAATTTTCGACGATGAATTATCTCCTGCTCAAATACGTAATATCGAAAAGGTTATTGAAATAAAAATTCTTGACCGTACCAACCTTATTCTTGATATTTTTGCCCAACGTGCAACAAGTTCTTATGCACGTACTCAGGTTGAATTAGCTCAATATAATTATCTATTACCACGCCTTACAAACATGTGGACTCACCTATCGAAACAAAAAGGTGGTATTGGAATGAAAGGACCCGGAGAAACAGAAATAGAAACCGACCGAAGAATTGTAAGAGACAGAATTTCGTTATTAAAAGGAAAGTTAAAGAAGATTGATAGCCAAATGTCGGTGCAACGCAAAAACCGTGGAAAAATGGTTCGTGTGGCACTTGTAGGTTATACCAATGTTGGTAAATCAACTTTAATGAATGTTTTGAGTAAATCGGATGTATTTGCCGAAAACAAACTTTTTGCAACACTTGATACTACAGTTAGAAAAGTAGTAGTTGATAATCTACCTTTTTTATTAACCGATACTGTTGGTTTTATACGCAAACTTCCACACCAGCTTGTTGAATCGTTTAAATCAACGCTTGACGAAGTTAGAGAAGCCGATTTGTTAATACATGTTGTTGATATATCTCATAAAAATTTCGAGGAGCATATTGATTCGGTAAATTTAACATTATCGGAAATTAATAGTTCGGATAAACCAACAATTTTGGTTTTCAATAAAATTGATGCTTTCTCGTATGTTGAAAAAGAAGAAGACGATTTAACGCCACGTTTAAAAGAAAATAATTCGTTAGACGATTGGAAAAAAACATGGATGGCTAAAATGGGCAAACATGTAATTTTTATATCAGCAAAAGACAAAGAAAACATAGTAGAACTTAAGCGTTTAATGTATAACGAAGTACGAAGAATACATATTGAACGTTTCCCTTACAACGATTTCCTTTTCCCTGATTATGAAGGAATGGATACCGAAGAGGAATAAAATTAATTTATAATGGTGTTTTGCAAACAAATAAATGTGTTGTAAAACTTAATATAAAAACAAAAAAGCAGTAAGTTATTAGCTAATAACTTACTGCTTTTTTGTTTTTAATACTTGAAATAAAGCTAATTTTAAATTGTCTTTAATCAAGCTTTAAACTAACCTTAAAACAACAAAGATATCATACCCGTTACAACTTTACCACTTTCACGGTTAAGTTCCGAACCTAATACACTGTGTGGAATTAAAAATACAGCAAGAGTTGTTATGGCTGCAAATATAAAAAACACTCTATTTTCTTCTTGAGTTTTGCATTTAAAAATGGCGTATGTCCAAGCAATAAGTGCAATAAGTGTTTTGTTATCGGTTAAATCCCAACCAAACGGAATACCTGTCCAAAACTCACCAAAAGCATATTTTTGCATAATTGGTCCGAAAATAAAACCGCCAATTATCAACGATATTATAGCATATCTACCCCAAATTTTATAATCTAAACGTCCGGTAGCTGCACTAAGCCCCGATAAAGTAGAAAGCAACATAGCAAAAAACATAAAGAAAATATGAGGAGCCAAAACACCAATAGGCACCGGATCGCGGTAACGTAAAACTATAGGAGTATCCTTTTTCTCAAAAATACTTTCGGTAGGAGTTATTAACTCAATATAATACATAAGTTTACCAGCTGCCGATTGATGTGGAAGTTCAGCAATTAATTCATTATCATTTCTTTCGAAGTTAATAACAGAATATTCTTCGCCTTCAATAACCGGATAATGTTTGTAATGAACTTTTGCCGATACACTACTGTTTGGCATCTCTATTTTTATAGGAGCTAAAAATTCGCCAGCATTACTTCTCGGAAGCTTATACTTATAAACCTGTCCACTAATATCTGTTTTCATCCAATCGGGATGAGTAGGGCCTACCAGTTTCTGAAAAACCGATGCCGAAATGGTAATAAGTACCGACAGTACTATTAATAAATATTTATTATTCATGTTTTTTTTTTGATTTAACGGTTGCAATATATTTTATAAAAGCAAATTATTTTGTTTTAATTTCAACAAATATATAGTATGTACATGTATTAATGTGCCATGACTTGTATTATATAATTTATTAAGCTATCAAATTTTTTTATTAGAGGAGTGTTTTCAGATAGTGTGTTGTATTAAAAAGCTCAATTAAATACTTGATGGTTTTGTATTATAAATACCAATATTCACAGTTGTTTTATTTCCATTAAAAGTTTTATCATATTTGTTAGGTGGTTATTATGTGATTGTTAGGTGAGTTTAAATTACAGTAGTTTCATTGTATTATAAAACACGCATAACTACATAATTGCTGATTAATATCATATAATTTATACTGATGTTGAAATAGATTTGAGGAAACACAATTCTCGAAAAATATTTTATGAAAACATTTACTGCTATTGATTTTGAAACAGCTACAGGAAGTAGAAATTCGGCTTGTTCGGTTGGAATAATTACTGTTGAAGATGGGCAAATAACTAACGAGTATCATACTTTAATACAGCCACCACACAACGAGTATAATTGGCATAATACGCAAGTACATGGCATAACATCGCACAACACTTTAAAAGCTCCAACATTTGCGCAAGTGTATGCTGAAATTAAAAACTTGTTGCAAAACAGATTAGTTGTAGCTCATAACGAAAGCTTTGATAGAAGTGTACTTACTAAAACAATGGCTTTGTATGGTTTAAATTATTCGGAGCTAAATTTAAATGATAAATGGGAGTGTACTTATAAAATACATGGCAAAAAGTTGAATGTTTGTGCCGAAAAATTCGGAATAGAACTAAAGCATCACGATGCTCTTTCTGATGCACGTGCTTGTGCGTTACTGTATCTTAAAAAAGATTTATCAGCAGTTTAAAGTGTATTTTTAAACAAATTAAATGTTTCTTTTTGATACTGCAGTTTGTATAATATTACAATACTGTAAGCGGTTGTTTTTATTGTAGTTATTGTGTTAATTTTTTTTTCTTATAACTAAGTCAAATCAAAAAATATGCTTACACTTGCAACAAATAACAAAAGCTTAATAAAAACTATCGAAATGATAATAATTCGCCATCGCCATCATATTATATACTTACCATAGGTGAGGTGATGATATATGCGGTTAATTCGGCAAATAATATAAAAATCATACCCCATCTAAGTAATTTAGGTGGGGTATTTTATTTTTACTACATCAAAATAACAATAGTTTACAGTAATAGTTTTTTTTTATAAAAAATAATAATAACATAAAGCTGAAGGCTTAATTGCCAAAAGCTAAAACCAAAATAATATGAGTATTTTAAGAATTGCAGTTCAGAAATCGGGAAGACTAAACGAGGATTCTCTTAAAATTTTAAAAGATTGTGGAATATCAATTAACAACGGAAAAGGTCAGTTAAAAGCACAATCATCAAACTTTCCGTTAGAAATACTTTATTTAAGAAGTTCTGATATTCCTCAGTATGTACAAGATGGAGTTGCTGATATTGCAATTGTTGGAGAAAATGTACTTGTTGATAAAAGAAGTGATTTAAACATTGTAGAAAAACTTGGTTTCTCTAAATGTAGAGTTTCTTTGGCAGTGCCTAAAGAAGTTAACTATACTGGTGCAGAATGGTTTGAAGGTAAAAGACTTGCTACATCGTATGTAAATACTGCTCAAGATTTTTTTGATGCAAAAGGTATTAAAGTCGATTACCATAAAATATCGGGATCGGTAGAAATTGCTCCTAATATTGGGCTTGCCGATGGTATTTGCGATATTGTAGAATCGGGTAGTACTTTATTTAAAAACGGACTTAAAGAGGTTGAGGAGATTTTTAAATCGGAAGCTGTTTTGGTTTCAAATAAAAAATTAAGCGCTGAAAAACAAGCTATTTTAGATAAGTTGGTTTTCAGAATTAAAGCTGTTTTAAAAGGTAAAAAATCGAAATATGTTTTATTAAACATTCCTAAAAATAAAGTTGAAGAAATTTCGAATTTATTACCTGGAATGAAAAGCCCAACAGTAACTCCGTTGGCAAAAGAAGGTTGGTGCTCAATACAAACAGTAATTGAAGAAACCAAATTTTGGGAAGTTATTGATGAGCTTAAAAATGCTGGTGCCGAAGGGATTTTAATTATGCCAATTGAAAAAATTGTGCTGTAATTATTATATCAACATAAATTAATTATACAAGATTTTGGAAAAAATATTCAACCCTGCAAAAAGCACATGGTCGGAAATATTAAAACGACCAACCAAAGAATTATACGAAATAGAAGAAACTGTTTCGGCAATTTTTAAAGAAATAAAGCAAGAAGGTAATAAAGCTGTAAATAAATATACTTTTAAGTTTGATGGGGTTGATGCTCATGGAAAGGAAAGTTTACAGAATACTATTTTAGTTTCGGAACAAGAAATTAAAGAAGCCGAATTGTTGGTTGACGATAAGTTGAAGAAAGCAATTTTGGTAGCTAAAGCTAATATTCTGAAATTTCATGATGCTCAAAAGCTCGAAAAGAAACTTGTAGAAACTATGCCTGGCGTAGTTTGTTGGCAAGAAACTCGTGCTATTGAAAAGGTTGGATTGTATATTCCTGGTGGAAGTGCTCCTTTGTTTTCATCGGTGTTAATGCTTGGTATGCCTGCTATAATTGCGGGATGTAACGAAATAGTACTTTGTACTCCTCCAAATAAAGAAGGTAAAATTAATCCTGCAATTTTGTTTACTGCTACTCAGGTTGGAATTACAAAAATTGTAAAAGCCGGAGGAATTCAAGCTATTGGAGCTATGACTTTTGGTACTGAAACCGTGCCTCAGGTTAATAAAATATTCGGGCCTGGAAATCAGTATGTAACTGTTGCAAAACAATTATCAACAAAACACGGTGTTGCTATTGATATGCCGGCTGGGCCTTCGGAAGTTTTGGTTATGGCCGATAAAACTGCTAACCCTGCTTTTGTAGCTGCCGATTTACTTTCTCAGGCCGAGCATGGTGGAGATTCTCAGGTAATTTTAGTTAGTACCGATAAAAATATTTTGGCTAAAACCGAAGTTGAAGTTGAGAAACAATTAAAACAATTATCGAGAGCTGATATTGCACAGCAAGCAATTAATAATTCGAAGCTTTTATATGTTGAAAATTTAGAAGAAGCTATTGAATTATCGAATGAATATGCACCAGAGCATTTAATTATTTCGATGGCAAATTTCGAAGAAATAGTTCCGCAAATAAAAAATGCAGGTTCGGTTTTTTTAGGAAATTATACGCCCGAAAGTGCTGGAGATTATGCATCGGGTACTAATCATACTTTGCCAACAAATGGATTTACAAGAGCATATAGTGGCGTAAATTTATCGGCATATTGCAAAACTATTACTTTCCAAAATATATCAAAACAAGGATTGCAAAATCTGGGAGAAACTATTGAGGTAATGGCTGAAGCTGAAGGATTAGATGCTCATAAAAATGCGGTTACTTTACGAATTGTTAATGGTTAAACTGTATTGACATTTACATATTGATAATTCACAATTCAGAATTGTACATTGATATTTGCACATTGATATTAAAAAAATGGAACATTTAGTAAGAGAAAATATAAAGGCATTAAAACCATACTCTTCGGCAAGAGATGAGTTTAAGCAAAAAGCAGAAGTGTATTTAGATGCTAACGAAAATCCTTATAATAATAGTTTAAATAGATACCCCGACCCATACCAAAAAGACGTTAAAAAATTGATTTCGGAATGGCGTGGTGTTTCTGTTAATAAAATGATGTTGGGAAATGGAAGCGATGAGGTATTAGATTTAATATATCGTGCTTTTGTTGAGCCAAAACAAGATAATGCAATTCAGCTTCCGCCAACTTATGGTATGTACGATGTGTTGGCTAACATTAATAATGTTGAATTAAGAAGTGTTGGTTTAAACGATGATTTCTCGTTAGATATTGATGCTATTTTAGAGGCTCAGGACAATAATTCGAAGTTGCTTTTTGTTTGTTCGCCTAATAATCCAACTGCTAATGTTTTTGATATATCGAAAGTAGAAAAACTTTTGAAAGAGTTTAATGGAGTTGTGGTTATTGATGAAGCTTATATTGATTTTGCTGAAGGTAAATCGTGGGTTGATAGATTAGACGAGTTTCCTAATTTAATTGTTACTCAAACTTTTTCGAAAGCACTTGGGCATGCGGCTATCAGACTTGGAATTGCTTATGCATCGGAATATATTATTTCGGTACTAAACAAAATTAAGCCACCTTATAATGTAAACGAACTTACTCAGCGTAGAGCTTTAGAAGTATTGAATAAAAGAGATTTTTATTTGCAAATTAAGGCTATAAAAGAGGAGAGAGAAAAGCTAAATATTGAATTATTGGAACTTACTTTTGTTGAAAAAGTTTATCCATCGGAAGCCAATTTTATTTTGATAAAAGTTGATGATGCAAATAAGCGTTACGATGAACTTTTAGCACAAGGAATTGTTATAAGAAACAGAAGTACTCAATATAAATGCGAAAATACATTGAGAATAAGTATTGGTACTCCTGATGAAAACGAGATTTTAATTAAAGCAATGAATAAACTGGTTTAATTGCTTGTTTGATTATGTGTTAATTCGTTTTTGCCGAATACATTATAAACAAATAACAATATAACCTAAACACATAAACAGTTGTGAAAACAGTATTGAAAAAAGCATTATTTATAGATAGAGATGGTACAATAGTAGTTGAGCCACCTGTAGATTATCAGCTTGATAGTCTTGAAAAGTTAGAATTTTATCCAAAGGTATTTCAGTATTTGGCACGTATTGCTGCCGAGTTGAATTACGAATTGGTTATGGTAACAAATCAAGATGGTTTAGGAACCGATTCTTTTCCTGAGGATACTTTTTGGCCTGCACACAATAAAATGCTACAAGCTTTTGAAGGAGAAGGAATAAAGTTTGATGATATACTTATCGACCGTAGTTTTCCGGAAGATATGGCACCAACACGTAAGCCACGTACAGGGTTGTTAGAAGAAAAATACATGACCGGTAATTACGATTTGGCAAATTCGTATGTGCTTGGAGATAGAGCTACCGATATTGAGTTGGCTAAAAATTTGGGTGCAAAAGGTATTTTTATTGCTGATGAACATGCCGAACCTGCCGATGCCGAAACTCAGGCTTTACAAACTAATGATTGGAAGGTTATTTATGAGTTTTTGAAAAGTAAGGAGCGTATTTCGGTTGTGAAACGTTATACTAACGAAACCAAAATTGATATTAAACTTGAATTGCTTGGTAATGGTGGTGGAACAATTGACACCGGAATTAAGTTTTTCGATCATATGTTAGAGCAAATTTCTCGTCATGGAAGCATGAACTTGGATGTTAAAGTTGTTGGAGATTTAGAGGTTGATGAGCATCATACAATTGAAGATACTGCTTTGGCATTAGGAGAGGCTTTTAAAATAGCTCTTGGAAATAAAATGGGTATTGAGCGTTATGGTTTTACTTTACCTATGGACGATTGCCTGGCTCAGGTTGCAATTGATTTTGGTGGTAGAAATTGGCTTGTTTGGGAAACCGAATTTAAAAGAGAGTATGTTGGTAAAATGCCTACAGAAATGTTTTTCCACTTTTTTAAATCGTTTAGCGATGCTGCACAATGCAACCTAAATATTAAAGCCGAAGGAGATAACGAACATCATAAAATTGAAGGTATTTTTAAGGCTTTTGCTAAAACTATGAAAATGGCGGTAAAACAAAATTTTGCGGATATGCAAATACCATCAACTAAAGGAACGATATAACAATTAGAAATTATCAATAAACAATTTTTTATAGGTAGTTGGTAATTGAAAACTGTAAATTGAAAAAATGATAGTAATAGTAGATTACGGAGCAGGAAATATACAATCGGTAAAGTTTGCTTTTGAACGTTTGGGTGTTGATGCGGTTTTAACATCGGATGTTGAGGTTATTAAAAAAGCCGATAAAGTTATTTTTCCAGGAGTTGGTAGAGCCGAATCGGCAATGGTTAAGTTAAAAGCTACAGGTTTAGATAAACTAATTCCTGCTTTAAAACAGCCTGTTTTGGGTGTTTGTTTGGGTATGCAACTTATGTGTAAACATACTGCCGAAGACAATATTAATGGACTTGATATTTTTCCGTTAGAAGTTAAAGAGTTTCCTAAAACATTAAAGGTGCCACAAATTGGTTGGAATCAAATTTCGGAACTAAAAACCGATTTGTTGAAAGATGTTAAAGAGGATTCGTTTGTATATTTTGTGCATAGTTTTTATGTGCCTGATAATAGTTTCAGCATAGCATCAACTAACTACGGAATGAAATATTCGTCGGCAATAAAGAAAGATAATTTTTATGCAACTCAGTTTCATCCTGAAAAGTCGGGAAGTATTGGAGAGCAAATTTTAAAAAACTTTTTGGCCATATAATTTAACCGTTTATGTTGATTTGTTGAATGTTTATTTATAATGTTTCAACAGCTCAATTATTAAACATTTCAGCAAATAAAATGAGAATAATACCAGCAATAGATATTATAGGAGGTAAATGCGTAAGACTTACCAAAGGAGATTATAGTACCAAAAAAATATATAACGAAAGCCCGTTGGATGTGGCTTTAGAGTTTCAAGATAACGGAATTGAGTATTTGCACGTTGTAGATTTAGACGGAGCAAAATCAAGCCACATTGTAAACCACAAGGTTTTAGAAACTATAGCTTCTCGCACAAATTTAAAAATTGATTTTGGAGGAGGATTGAAAACCGATGAGGATTTGAAAATTGCTTTCGAAAGTGGTGCTCAACAAATTACTGGAGGAAGTATTGCGGTTAAAAATCCTGAAATTTTTGAAGGTTGGATTAAAAAATACGGAAGCGATAAAATTATACTTGGTGCCGATGTAATGAATGAAAAAATTGCAGTTGCTGGTTGGCAAGAAGATTCGGGGCTTGATCTTTATGATTTTCTTGATGATTATACATCGAAAGGAATTAAGAACGTTATTTGTACCGATATTTCGAAAGACGGTATGCTTGAAGGGGCTTCGGTTGCATTGTATATTAAGATGATTGCAAAGTATAAAAACATAAATCTTACTGCAAGCGGTGGAGTTAGTAATATTGCCGACTTAATGATTTTAAGAGAAAATGGTTTGGAATCGGCAATTGTTGGAAAGGCTATTTACGAGGAAAGAATTTCGATGAAACAGTTGCAGGATTTTATTTTAAGTAACGGCTAACATCTATTAAAATGCTTACAAAAAGAATAGTTCCTTGTTTGGACATAAAAAATGGTAGAACCGTAAAAGGTGTAAACTTTGTTAATTTAAGAGATGCTGGTGATCCGGTTGATTTAGCAGAAATTTACTCGAAAAATGGTGCCGACGAATTGGTTTTTTTAGATATTTCGGCTACCGAAGAACGCAGAAGAACTCTTGTTGATTTGGTTAAACGAGTTGCTCAGCGTATTAATATTCCGTTTACAGTAGGTGGCGGAATATCGTCGGTTAGTGATGTTGATAGATTGTTAAAATCGGGTGCCGATAAGGTTTCTATAAATTCATCGGCAGTAAAACGCCCAGAGCTTATAAACGAACTTTCGGCAGCTTTTGGTGCACAATGTGTTGTTGTTGCTATTGATGCCAAGCAAATTGATGGAGAGTGGATAGTACATCTTGTAGGTGGTAAAGTGCCTACCGAACTTAATCTTTTCGATTGGGCAAAAGAGGCTCAAGATAGAGGTGCAGGAGAAATTTTGTTTACATCAATGAATAACGATGGAACTAAAGATGGCTTTGCAAACGAGGCTTTGGCACGTTTAAGTAACAATTTACATATTCCTATAATTGCATCGGGTGGGGCAGGAACAATGCAACATTTTGCCGATACTTTTATTGATGGAAAAGCCGATGCAGCTTTGGCAGCTAGTGTTTTTCATTTTAAAGAAATTGAAATTGCCGACTTAAAAGCCGAATTAAAAAAACAAGGTATAGCGGTTAGAATTTAATAATTTACTAACAATTATAAGTTGTGCAATTACCAATAACTTATAGCTGTTAATTGCATTAATATGCATATTGATAATTGAAAAAACATGAAAATAGATTTTAATAAACAAGATGGACTTGTGCCAGCAGTGGTTCAGGATGCCGAAACTAATAAGGTTTTAATGTTGGCTTACATGAACGAGGATGCCTACAACAAAACTATTGATACTAAAATGGTTACCTTTTGGAGCAGAAGCCGAAACGAACTTTGGACTAAAGGAGAAACATCGGGTAATACAATGAAACTTGTTGATATTGCTGTTGATTGCGATAATGATACCCTTTTGGTAAAAGTAATTCCGGTAGGTCCGGTTTGTCATTTAGGATCTGATACTTGTTGGGACGAAACCAATTCTCGTTTTACAAAGCACGTTACACAAAGTGGAACCGAAATTGTAGATGATAATTCAGCAAACGAAGGAAAGGAAATAGGCGAATTTATTTCTCATTTAGAAGATGTAATAAAAGAGCGTAGAACTAATATGAGTGATAAATCATATGTAGCATCTCTATTTAAAAAAGGAATTAATAAAATTGCTCAGAAAGTTGGAGAAGAAGGTGTTGAGGTTGTTATTGAAGCAATGGACAACAACGATGATTTATTCTTAAACGAAAATGCCGATTTACTTTTTCATCAATTAATTCTTTTACAAGCAAAAGGATATACTATGAAAGATGTAATTGAAGTGCTTAAAGGAAGAGAAAAATAAAAAAAAAGCATATTAATTATTGGTGGTTGTTTACTTAAATATACACCAATAACTAATATGCTTTTATGAAAAAGAGCCAGAGTACTGGTCTGGCTCTATTATCATGAAATAGTAAAAACTACAATCTAC
>JAGLDK010000090.1 GCA_023145615.1 Ichthyobacteriaceae bacterium
GTTGTGATTTTTATATCTGCGAATATAGGTATTTATCAGTTTGTCCCCAGAAATAATGGGTGATCCGGAATAATGGGTGACCCATTATCACAACATATTTGATATTGTATTCCGTTAATAATATATAAAAAAAAAGAAGCCCATTTTATTGTTAAATGGGCTTCTTTTTTTGATAGAGAAATATGTCACTATTCCGATTCTCTTTCTATATGGAACTCTTTTAAAGGTAGGTATTCGTATTTGTCATAAAATTCCAGCATAATTTTATGTAAATAACTTCCTTCGTAAATTATTACATTTCTAATATAGTCAACGTCTTCCTCTCTTTCCATATTGTTTCCAAAAGCTAGTTGATAGATGTCATAATCTGATTTACCTCGGCATAAGTATTTTTTTGAATTATCTTTCGATAGTGTGTTTTTTTCTTTTCCGTAGTAAGAATATCCGTTAAAAAAAAGTCCTGATTTTGTATGTACAATTTTGCAATTAACTTTTTGTCTCGTTTGCTTTGGTTTTTCTATTTCCATTTTAAATAAATATTACATTATTATACGTTCAAATTTTCAACTAATATTATAAAGGTATATTGTAGAAAATATCGGTGTTAATTGTTGTATTACAGTGTTTTGTTAAATATTTACATCTGTAATATTATGAGACAAAGGTAAGTTTTAAATAAGCTAAATAAAAGTGTTTTTATATGTTGAAATTGATAATGCTAAATATATTATAGTTATATAACTTGTAGTACCATTACTATTACATTAGAATAAAATATGTAATGTTTTTAATTTTCTGTAATCACAAAAATATATCTATTTTAAAATAGATATATTTTTGTGATTGCTGTTTCATATTAATTGTTAAGTTTACAATTAAGTAAGTGTTATTAGTTTATTTATAAATAGCTATATTTAATTTTTACTTGAAAGTGAAAACAACAATTTACAAACAAACTTATTATGAAATTTTTTATTGATACAGCAAATCTTGATCAGATTAAGGAGGCTCAAGAATTAGGAGTGCTAGATGGGGTAACTACTAATCCATCGTTGATGGCTAAAGAAGGAATTACAGGAGAAGATAACATAATAAATCATTATAAAAGTATTTGTGAAATTATTGATGGTGACGTTAGTGCTGAAGTAATTTCTACAGATTATGAAGGAATGATTAAGGAAGGTGTGATTTTAGCAGATCTTCATCCAAATATTGTTGTTAAAGTTCCTATGATTAAAGAAGGAATCAGAGCTATTAAATATTTCAGTTCAATTGGTATTCGTACTAACTGTACTTTAATTTTTTCAGTAGGTCAGGCTTTGTTGGCTGCTAAAGCTGGGGCAACTTACGTTTCTCCATTTATTGGTCGTTTAGATGATATTTCTACTGATGGTATGCATTTAATTGAGGAAATAAGATTGGTTTACGATAATTACGGTTACGAAACTGAAATTTTAGCTGCATCTGTGCGTCATACAATGCACATTGTTGAGTGTGCAAAAGTTGGTGCCGATGTTATTACTGCTCCACTTAGTGCAATTACAGGTTTATTAAAACATCCATTAACCGAAAGTGGATTGGCTCAGTTTTTAGCCGATCATGCTAAAGGAAATAATTAATTAAAGAAGTTTTTCATAGATAAAGACCCTCGAATATTTTTGTATTTCGTGGGTCTTTTCTATTTGTAAATAATGGTTATAGTTTTTCTATTTCTTATTTTCTAATGCCTCTAAAATCTGTTTTGCTGGTTGTGTTAACCTCCAATTAAACGATTTCGATGCATCTTTCATATTTTCTTTAAACTCAATAGGAAAATATCCAATTTCAAATAAAGTGTACGATGCACTTAATCGTGTATTCATTTCAAATGAACTTGATGTGTAATCTACAAGTTTATTAGCGTATTTTAATTTCTCTTCATTCGAATCAATACCAAAGATTATTGCATTTTTAAACCATGTAATTTTAGCTGTTGGTATTATTGCTTTTCCAATATTTTTTGTTTCATATAAATACTTTGGTGCTTCTTTTGGAAAACTTTTACATAATAAGTTTAAAGATGATGCTATTAATTTATATGATTTGCTGTTTAAATATTCTTCGTAATACATTCTGTATTCTTTCTGTATTGTGTCAGTATTTAAAACTATAAACTTTCTTAAATTTACATCAGTTGTTTTTAGAAGTGTTTTAGTTATTTTAACTGATTTTTTTGATTCTATATTTTCAGATTGCTTAAATATTTCGGCATTTACTTTGTAGTAATTGTTATGTTTTATAATCGATTTCCATAATTTAATTTTAATATTTTCGTTTAATTTCCTAAGCTTACTTAACGATGATTTTTTACTATACCAAGAGCTTCCTTTTATGGCTTGATATTTCCACATTTCAATAGGCTTTGTTATTATATATTTAGCAAGCGTATTTATTTTACTATCTACCTCTATTAAATTTATGTTACCATTAATTATTAAAGTGTCTGCTTTGTTATTTAACTTGTAGTTTGTTTGTTTTGTATTTTTTCCTTGATGTATAGTTAGTGGAATATCTATGTTGAATAACTTTTCAGTTTGATTAAATATAATAGTGCTTTTATTTTTATTCCAAGTAATATCAATGTTTATTTCAGGTTCGCTATCTTCAAAAATCCATTGTTTAAAAAAATTATCAAGAGGTATTCCGGTTGACTTTTCAAAAGAACTAATTAGTTTATACGTATCTACAGATTTAAATTTATTTTCGGTTACAAAATTTGTCACTGAATTTTTGAAATTTTCTTCTCCAATTTTATTTTTCAACATTTCAATTACAAAAGCACCTTTATAATAAAAACGTTCGGTTCCTGCTTTGGGGTGGGCAACGGGTAAATTGTTTTTTTTCGATATTTTAAAAATTGCATTTCGGTATTGTTCTTTGTTTTCTAAATATTCACCTTCGCCAAAAAAATATTTTATTGATTGAAGTTGATAATATGTTGCAAAGCCCTCGTGTACCCAAAAATGCTTAGAGCTTTCGGCTGTAATTAAGTTTCCAAACCACTGATGGGCCATTTCGTGTGCGTTAACATCTAAATAATTTATGTCGATAAATGAAGTGTCGTTACTACAATATGTATCGCTTAAAATTGTGGCAGTTGTATTTTCCATTGCTCCAAATTTAAAGTCCGATACTGGTATTTGGGCATATTTATACCATGGATATTTAACTCCTATTTCAGTTTCTAATAAATCAAAAATCTCCTTAGTTTTATAATATGTCAATTTAGGCTTTGTGTTAGAATTTGAATAATGCCAGTATTCAAGAGGAATATTATTTATACTATCGTTTATTACTTCGTATTCTCCGCCAGCAATCATAACCAAATACGAACTCATTGTTTGTGTGGTTTGATAGTGCCATTTTATATTGTTGCCACTTTTTTGTTTCGATATTAGTTTTCCATTTGATAGAACTTTGTAGTTTTCAGGGAAGCCAATTTTTAAATCATAAATAGCACGTTCGTGTTGTAAATCGTAGCTCGGAAACCAATGTCTGTTATCAATTCCTTGTCCTTGAGTCCAGAATTGTTTATTTCTTCTGTTGGTTTTATCATTCCAACCTGTAAAATACATTCCCTTTTTTGGTTTTGTCCAATATTTAATTCGTAAAATATTATTGTGGTTTTGTATTTTATCAGTGTAAACCCAAATACCTAACTTATTAAAGTGTTTATAATTTGCTTTTTTATTGTTCAAGGTAATTTCTGTAATATTCAGATTTACACCATGTATAAAAAATGAATCAATTTTACTGCGGAGTTTACTAAAGCTGATTGTCGCGTTTCCTGATACCTTTTTTTCAATAGGATTAATATTTATATCAATATAAACGGTGTCAATATTTATGTACCTATCAACTATATCAAAATCATTACTTTCGTTTTTGGGCTGACTATATCCTTTTGTAAATAAAAGTAGAGTATATATTATGTATGCAATTTTATTCATTTTGGTATATGCTTGAAGTTTATTTTGCTATCAGTTTATTTTCATATGTAAGATACATATCTAATAACTATATGTTTAAGTAGTTTTGTTTTTAACGAGTAGTAAATCGCTGTTTTGTTGTTGTATAATTAATTTCAGATATGTGCTTACAAGATAAAACTAAAAGCAGTTTTTTGATGTATATTTATATATCTAATTGTTATTTTTGATATATGAAAGGAAGTTGCATTGCAATGTAGGTTTCATATTGATATGATAAAAGTTAAATTTCATGACAATTGTAAACAATTAAACATAATTTAACTTGTTGATTGGTGTTACGAGTATAATTTTGCATATTCGCAATCTCGAAACCAATTACAATATTTGATTAGTTGTTTGTTTCGTTTCAGAATTAAAAATATTATTATTTAAAGATATATAGGTATGTGTGGAATAGTTTGTGCATTTGATTTAAAACTAGAATCGAAAGAGTTTAGACCGCAGTTATTAGAAATGTCGAAGAAGATTCGTCACCGTGGTCCGGATTGGTCAGGAGTATTTAGCGATGATAGAGCTATCATTTCTCATGAGCGTTTGGCTATTGTTGACCCTCAGTCGGGAGATCAGCCTCTTTATAGTAACGATGGAAATTTGGTACTTGCTGTAAATGGAGAAATTTATAACCATAAAGACCTTAAGAAAGAGTTAAAAACTCCTTATGAATTTCAAACAGAATCGGATTGTGAAGTTATTCTTCCTCTTTATCAAGAAAGAGGCTTGGATATGTTTGATGATTTAAACGGTATTTTTGGTTTTTCAATTTATAATAAAGAAACCGGAGAGTATATTGTTGCCCGAGATCATATGGGAATAATTCCATTATATATTGGATGGGATCAGCACGGACAATTTTTTGTTGC
>JAGLDK010000091.1 GCA_023145615.1 Ichthyobacteriaceae bacterium
ATTTAATTGGTTGAGGACTTTTTTTATGCGAAAAAATAGAGGTTAACTAATTAATGTTTTCATTATTTATAAAATACTACCCTTTAACATAAAACGAAGTAACTAAGCTTGTATAATTTCAATATAAAATAAATGGTTTTATATTAGAATTAACTCCATTTATTCCATTCAAGTTTTGTTACTGTATAAATGTTAGAAGGTTTGATTTACACTTTCGGAATGTTATATAGTTATTGTTTAATTATTAAATAATATCTAATATGAAAAGTTTCTACTCAGTTTTATTTGCAGGTGTCTTATTTATTGTAAATACTTGTTCTCTTCCTAAATATTCTAATGGTATTATTTCTAATTCATTATCTATTATAAATATTGAAATTAATGACTGTGATTATCAATTTTCAATTAAAAAACCTTTTGTAAATTATAAGACGTCAAATATTATATCAAGTAACTTGTATTTAATTGATGATATTGATTCTGATAAATTAACAGTACTTGATAATACTTCTGTTAATGTTGGTAGTGATAGTCTTGTTTTTGATTTCGATAACATTAAAGAATTTGATGCACGACGTAAATATATGTTTGTAGTTGATGTTTTTAATAAAGGTATTGAGAGTCGTAAATATTTTAGAATTAATTTTACTAGAAATTATCACTCTGCTTTGTCTGGTTCATATAGTTTGCACGCAACTGGAGTTGTTGGATATGGAAAAAATAATCCGCTGGAAATTTCAAAATCAATTAAAAAAGTTTTTTGGGTACGTATAGGTAGTAAACCCGAATATCAGGTTAATGGTATTGATGCTGGTGTAATGAATGATGTATATTCTTTGTTTGATGCAGGTGTTGTAAAAGGTGTAGTTGTTGATAATGGTGGATATATTAAAGAGTTAAGTGTATTTGATAAATGGAATAAAAATGCAGTTTCGGGAAGAGTTGATTCTGATACAGGTATAATAACAACTGAGTGGAGTAATG
This sequence comes from Ichthyobacteriaceae bacterium, assembly GCA_023145615.1. GTDB lineage: Bacteria > Bacteroidota > Bacteroidia > Flavobacteriales > JADGDT01 > JADGDT01. The sequence goes on from JAGLDK010000091.1 coordinate 985, forward strand.
GATGGGGAGACTCTGTAAAATGTATTTATACACCTTCAGATAATCAAAATACTTAAATTTAAATTATTGTACATATTTTTTAGCACTTATTATATGTATAAGGTTATAATTATAGGTTTATTGGAGTTATGAATATTGTAAAAACTTAAATATAGCATATATTTGTCATCTGTATAAAATTATATAATGAAAGGATTAGTTACAAAATCAACCGGTAGTTGGTATTTGGTTCGTAGTGAAGATGGCGAATACCACGATTGTAGAATTAAAGGTAAATTTAGATTAAAAGGCATAAAAAGTACAAATCCTGTTGCTGTTGGCGATTGGGTTGAATTTGATGTTGAAAATTCAGGATCGGCTGCTGTAATCAAAGAAATTTACGATAGAAAAAATTATATAGTACGTAGATCTGTTAATTTATCAAAGCGTACACATGTAATTGCGTCAAATATTGATGTAGCATTTTTAATTGTTACGGCATCTCGTCCAAGAACTTCAACTGGTTTTATTGATAGGTTTTTAGTTACTGCAGAGGCATATAAAATACCTGTGGTTATACTATTTAATAAAATGGATACTTATGTAGATATTGAAGATAGGGCAGAAATTATGATGCTTAATGATATTTATACAAATATAGGATACACCTGTATTGAAATTTCTGCAAAAACGGGAGCTAATATTAGTAAGGTTGCCGATTTAATGCATGATAAAATAACCATGTTTGCGGGGCATTCGGGAGTTGGTAAATCAACTTTAATTAATGCTATTGAACCTGGCTTGAATATAAAGACTTCGGAAGTTTCTAATTCTCATAATAAAGGACAGCATACAACTACTTATGCCGAAATGCATGAACTTAAATTGCCTGGTTATATCATTGATACACCTGGTATTAAAGGTTTAGGTTTGGTTGATATGGAACCTGAAGAAATAGGAGATTACTTTCCTGAAATATTTAAGATAAAAGATCAATGTAAATTTAATAATTGCTTACACACTAATGAGCCAAATTGTGCGGTAAAAGATGCTGTTGAAGCTGACGAAATTGCAGCATCGAGATACGAAAGTTATATAGGATTTTTGAAAGATGATGACGAAGGATATAGAACTGATGATTGGGGGTAGATATTTAATTTTTACTAATTAGTTTTTGTGGTTACTTAACCATCTACAAATGATAATTAACCATTATTGCGAAATTTATGAGAGCGTTAATTCAACGTGTTACCGAAGCCTCGGTAGCTGTTAATAATGAAATAATAGGTAGTGTGAAATCTGGATTTTTAATATTATTAGGTATTGAAGATTCGGATTCTATTGATGATATAAAGTGGCTTTCTGCTAAAATTTCGAAACTTCGTATTTTTAATGATGAAAATGAAGTTATGAATAAGTCGATACTTGATGTTGATGGAAATGCCTTAGTTGTAAGTCAATTTACTCTGCATTCTTCTACTAAAAAAGGAAACCGCCCTAGTTATATAAGAGCTTCTAAACCTGATTATGCAATTCCTATGTATGATAAATTTGTAAATCAACTTGAAATAGATTTAGGTAAAAAAGTGCAAACAGGAAAGTTTGGTGCAGATATGAAAGTTGCCCTTGTTAATGATGGACCTGTTACTATTTGGATTGATACAAAGGAAAAATATTAAGTTATATGGTTTACTAAATATAGTGGTGCTTAAAAATTAAAATCATTATTATGAACATAAAAGATAGTCAACTTGAGGTTGATAAGTGGATAAAAGAACATGGAGTAAGATATTTTAATGAGTTAACTAATATGGCTCAGCTTACCGAGGAAGTTGGAGAAGTAGCTCGTATTATTGCTCGTAGATATGGAGAGCAATCTGAAAAAGAATCGGATAAAAATAAAGATTTAGGAGAGGAATTGGCCGACGTAGTTTTTGTGGTTATGTGCTTGGCAAATCAAACAGGTATTAATTTGCAAGATGCGTTTGATAAAAAACTAGACTTAAAAACTAAGAGAGATCACAATCGTCATCATAATAATGATAAGTTGAAATAATAAATTTCAACTACATTTATTATATTTTTTACTATTGTAAATCAACTGTAAGTGTTTGTATGTTTTTTTAAAACACTTGCTAAGTGTAGGTGTTTATAATTACACGTTTGTTTTTTATAATTGAAGTTGTAAAAAACATATTAAGTTGAAAAATTGATGTTACGGTTTTATAAAATTAACAGAGTATATAAATGAATAATTCTATAATATATATTGGAGGTTATCATTCGGCAGGTTTTAAAGCGTCGTATTTCGAAGAAAAACTTAATTGTAATATAGTTGCTTTTAGCCCAGATTACGATAACGAAACGCCTAAAGAATTGAATGATAAAATTTCGGAGGCTATTTCAATAGAAATAAAAAAAGGAAATAAGGTTAGTGTTATTGGTTCGTCAACAGGTGGACTTACAGCTTTGTTAATGTTTCCTTATTTTAACGTACCCATGTATTTAATTAATCCACTTTTATCGAAAGAACAATTTTTTGATCAAAACCATCCTGTTGGGCCGTTATTAAATAGATTGTCGGAAATATTGAAAAATCAGGATTATACAGGCAATAAAATTAAGTTTTATGTAGGAGAAAATGATGAGCTTTTGAATCCTAAATATACTATTGATTTTGCGTTAAAAAGAACGATTGAAGTTGTTGAGTTTAAAGGTGATCATTCGGGAGATGCTAGTTTAGATATGATAGTTGCAGATTTAGAGTGTGTTATATAGTTTAGTTTTGTGTTAGTTTATTGTAATATAAAACTTTCATAGTAAGCTAAACTAACTATATTTGCAGTCCCTTTTTTATATACGGTTATGATAAGTTTAGACGGAAAAATAAGAAGCCTTAAAGGCGAATTACAAATTGGTGGATCGAAAAGTGAGTCTAACAGATTGTTAGTACTTCAGGCTTTGGCTACCACAGAATTTAAAATTGAAAACCTTTCTAATTCAAAAGATACAAATATGATGTTGGATGCTTTGGCAAACAACGGTAAAATTGTAGATATTGGTTTGGCAGGTACAGCAATGAGATTTCTTACAGGTTACTTTTCGGTACAAGAAGGTAGAGAGGTAACTCTTACTGGATCAAAACGTATGCAGGAGCGTCCTATTGGAGAGCTTGTTGAAGCATTGAAAAGTTTAGGTGCAGATATTACTTACGTTAAAAATGAGGGATATCCGCCGTTACTTATAAAAGGTAAAAAACTTCAGGGTGGTTCTATTTCGTTAAATTCAAATATTAGTAGTCAGTTTATTACATCATTGATGTTGATTGCTCCAAAAATGGAAAACGGACTTAAAATTGAATTGAAGGGTAAAGTAGTTTCTTTGCCATATATTAATATGAGTTTACAACTACTTAATAGAGTAGGGGTTGATGCTGTAATGAATAAGAAAACTATTACTGTAAAGGCTGGAGAGATTAAATCTAATGAGTCAATAATTGTTGAATCGGATTGGAGCTCGGCATCTTATCATTATAGTTTGGTAGCAAGTTCTAACGAAGCTAGTTTAATATTAGGTTCGTACAGAAGAGATAGTTATCAAGGAGATAGTGCTTTGTCTGAAATTTACAGCAAGCTAGGAGTTGAGACTTTATATTTGCAAGACAAAATAAGAATTCAGAAATCAGCAATATTCGAAGCACCTGAGTTTGTTGAATTCGAACTTAATGAGCAACCAGATATAGCTCAAACAATTGCAGTAACTTGTTTTAATATTGGGCTTGAATGTAGGCTTACGGGGTTAGAAACTTTAAGAATTAAAGAAACGGACAGACTTTTAGCTTTGAAAAATGAGCTCGAAAAACTTGGTGCCTCAGTTGAAATTACTGATAGTACTCTTGAAATGAAGCCTGCACGACATATAAATTCGGGTGTTTCTATATCAACTTACGACGATCATAGAATGGCTATGGCTTTTGCTCCGGTTGCGTTAATTACTAAGGTGAGTATTGAAGATGAGGATGTTGTAGAGAAATCTTATCCCAATTTTTGGGAGCATTTATCAGTATTAGGAATAAAAATTGAAGAAAACTAGAAAAATATCACATATTTCTTGACAACCCCTATGTTGGTGTTGTATATTTGTTGGCTGTTTATATTTAAGATGTTGAATATAAATAGCCAATTTTTTTTATTAAAAATGCTGAATGTAAATTCAGCTTATAAATTAATAATTTAAAGAGTGATGCCTTAATTATGCATTCTTTATTGAAAATAAGATAACGTATGAAACTTTCAGATTTCGACTTTGATTTACCATCTGAATTATTAGCGGAGTATCCTTCGGAGCACAGAGATGAAGCTCGTTTAATGGTATTACACAGAGATACAAAAAAGATTGAACACCGAAAATTTAAAGACTTAATTGAGTATTTTGATGATGGTGATTTGATGATACTTAATAATACAAAAGTATTTCCTGCTAGATTGTTCGGTAATAAAGAAAAAACAGGTGCCAGAATTGAGGTTTTTTTATTAAGAGAACTTAATGAAGATCAAAGACTTTGGGATGTTTTAGTTGATCCTGCAAGAAAAATACGTATTGGAAATAAACTTTATTTTGGAGAAGATGATAGTTTAATTGCTGAAGTAATTGATAATACTACATCTCGTGGACGTACATTACGTTTTCTTTATGATGGAACAAATGAGGAATTTAGAATAAAACTAAATGAACTTGGTCAAACTCCACTTCCTAAGTATATTAAAAGAGAAGTTGAAGAGTCGGACGAGGAACGTTATCAAACAATATATGCAAAAAAAGAAGGAGCTGTTGCTGCTCCAACTGCCGGACTTCATTTTTCTAAACACTTACTTAAGCGTTTAGAAATTAAGGGTATTGATATGGCAGAGCTTACTTTGCATATTGGACTTGGAACTTTTAATCCGGTAGAGGTTGAAGATTTATCGAAACATAAAATGGATTCGGAGCAGGTTAAAATAGAAACCCCTACGGTTGATATTGTTAATGATGCTAAGAAAAGAAAAAAACGTGTTTGTGCTGTTGGTACTACGGTAATGAGATCTATTGAAAGTTCGGTTTCGTCTGATGGAATGTTAAATGAGTTTGAAGGATGGACTAAAAAGTTTATTTTTCCTCCTTACGATTTTAGTATTGCCAACTGTATGATTACAAATTTCCATACTCCTAAATCAACATTGTTAATGATGATTGCTGCATTTGCAGGATACGATTTTATGATGGAAGCATATAAAGAAGCAGTTAAAGAAGAATATAAATTCTACTCTTACGGAGATGCAATGTTGATTATTTAATCAGTATTAAATAGGTAAATAATTAAATATTTTAATAGCCTCGGTTTTTTAATCGGGGCTATTTTTTTTGTCTTTTACTGTGTATCTTTGTAAAAGAGTTTTTTAATGAAAAAGAAATAATGAGCGATATAGAAAAAAGAGATATAAGAGCTTTATCGAAAGATGAAATAAAAGATTTTTTTGTAAATAACGGAGATAAGGCATTTAGAGCTAAGCAGGTTTACGAGTGGTTATGGAGTAAGGGAGTGCATACTTTCGAAGACATGACTAATCTTTCAATAGTTACCAGAGAGTTGTTGAATAATAATTTTGTAATAAACCATATTAATGTTGATGAAATGCAACGTAGCTCTGATGGTACAATAAAAAATGCTATTAAGTTATATGATGGTAATATTGTAGAATCGGTTTTAATTCCTACCGATAAACGTACTACTGCCTGTGTATCTTCTCAGGTTGGATGTGCTCTTAATTGTGCTTTTTGTGCTACTGCCAGGCTTAAGAATATGAGAAATCTTGGTGCCGATGAAATTTACGATCAAGTTGTGGTTGCTCATCAGCAGAGTAATTTGTATTACGGACATCCATTATCTAATATTGTTTTTATGGGTATGGGCGAGCCTTTAATGAATTACGAAGAGGTAATTAAGGCAATTGGAATGATTACATCTGATGAGGGTTTACAAATGTCTCCACGTAGAATAATGCTTTCTACTGCCGGTTTGCCAAAAATGATTAAACGTATGGCCGACGAAGATGTTAAATTCGGACTTGCAGTTTCTATACATTCGGCAATTGATAGTAAGAGATCAAAAATGATGCCTATAAATCAAAAAAATTCTCTTGCTGATTTAGCCGACTCATTAGTTTATTGGTATTCTAAAACTAAAAGAAGAGTTACATATGAATATGTAATTTGGGACGGTTTTAATGATAAAAAAGAAGATATTGATGCGTTGGTTAAATTTGCAAAAATTTTGCCTTGTAAAATTAATATTATTGAGTATAACGAAATTGAAGAAGACGGTTTTAAACAAGCTGCTCCTGAAGTAACAGATGCTTATCAAAAGGCACTAGAATCTGCAGGAATAGTTGTTAATGTACGCCGAAGTAGAGGTAAGGATATTGATGCTGCTTGCGGACAATTAGCTAATAAGCATAAATAAAATATAGTAAAAGTTTATTATGACTTACGGACTTACTAATGTAATTTTACATTTTAGTAATTATCCGTAGGTCATTTTTTTTTGCAAAATTATTAATTTACTCCAATTATTGTAAATTAAGCTATTTCTAACTCTTCTTTAAATGTTTTTTTTGCAAGAGATGTTGGGTATATACTTTTTTGCTTTTTATAATCAATTGTTATTGAAATTAAGTCGGCACCACTTGCTGTTTTTCTAGCTTTACAAATATGTGGATTACCTTTTACAAAACTTAATACTTTTCCGTTAGCTGAAATTTTATGAAAATTAATATTCGGAATATCTAAAAATTCTTCACCACGATAAATATAAACACCGGGTTTGTAAACCTTATTCGAAATAAAATTGAAGTATTGTTCTTTATTCAGAAGTTTTAAGTTTTCTAATCTAAAATCCTTCTTTTTACCATTTATTCTAACAATACGATGTGTTTTTCGGTCATATTCTCCAGGGTAAAAACTGTTAAATATTAACGAACTAGCAAAAAATAACTTCGGAATATTATCGCTTATAGAAAGGTAAAAAGTATAATCATTCAGCGTTTTATTAAAAGTAGGGGATAAAAATTTCTTTCTCGATGTAGAATACACCTTTCCTTCAGGATATACAATGTATCTGTTGTTGAAAATTGAAATAGGTTTACTTAAAGCTAACGCCATTTTAAGAGTTGATTTAGTTTGCATCAAAAGTATGTAAAAAACCTCAATTTATTATGTATTATTATATGTAAAGTTAAGTATGTGTTAATAATTAAACTTGAATTCAAGATTGTAAAAAGGGACATACTATTATAATTGTAAGATGGCTATGATTATTTCACCTTTACTTGTGTATTTTATAAGTTTTGGTTAATTATTATTTATTTTAAAAAAGAAAAACCACTAAA
>JAGLDK010000092.1 GCA_023145615.1 Ichthyobacteriaceae bacterium
TTTAGTGGTTTTTCTTTTTTAAAATTACTGATTATGCAATATAAATCATTCTAATATTTAATAAAGAGCTATTAACTTAATAATTAAGTTGTAAAAGAACATCTTATTTGTTTTTACTCCAAATTACTTATTCTGTTATGCCGTATATTTCATTAAATTCTTTGTTGTATTTTAAAAGTATAGGCTTTCTTTTTAGTTTTAATGTAGCTGTAAGTTCTCCAGTATCAACACCCCAAACTAATGGTAATATTTTAAACTTTTTTATTTGTTCGTGATGGGCAAATGCTTCGTTGTATTTATCTATTTCCTCTTTAAATTTGGTAATTATTCTTTTATCTGTAATTATTTCAGAATCCGATGTGTATCCAATATTTTTTCTTCTACACCATTCTCTTAAAGTTACAAACGATGGAACAATAAATGCGGCAGGGTGTTTTTGACCTTCTCCAATTACCATTATTTGTTCAATGAAAATAGATTCTTTAAACTTATTTTCCATTACCTGAGGTGCCACATATTTACCACCCGAAGTTTTAAAAATTTCTTTTTTTCTATCAGTAATTTTCAAGAACTTACCATTAATCAATTTTCCTATATCGCCGGTATGAAACCATTCTCCAGACATAGCTTTGGCTGTTTTTTCAGGATGATTAAAATAACCAAGCATTACGTTGTCTCCTTTTACCAAAATTTCTCCTTCATCACTTCCTTCTTCCGAATCAATTTTAACTTCTACTTTAGGTAGTACTTTACCAACAGTTCCGTAATAAGATTGATTTTCTCCAGGCATATTTACTGAAATAACTGGAGATGTTTCTGATAGGCCATAACCTTCGTACACAGGTATTTGTGCAGCTGTAAATACTTTAGCTAAACGTGGCTGAAGTGCTGCTGCTCCAACAAAAATATGATCCATACTTCCACCAAGAGCTTCACGCCATTTGTTAAAAATTATTTTATTAGCAATTTTTAGTTGAAACTCGTACCATGCACCATTCTTTCCGTCATAGTCGTGTTTTAATCCTAAATTAAGAGCCCAGAAAAATAAAGCATGTTTAATTCCGCTTAGTTCTCCTCCTTTCGATACTATTTTATCATAAACCTTTTCTAATAAACGAGGTACGGTTGTAAACATATGTGGATGTACTTCTTTCATGTTTTCTCCTACCTGTTCAATACTTTCTGCATACCAAATACTAATACCATTATATAGGTAATAGTAGGTAACTGCTCTTTCAAATACATGGCAAAGTGGTAAAAAACTTAATGCTCTCATGTTTTTGCGTACTGGAAATCCACTCCCTATAGCGTGAATTTGGTGTAATATATTTTTATGAGAAATCATTACCCCTTTTGGTTTTCCAGTTGTTCCGGATGTGTAAATTAAAGTAAATAAATCATCTTCTTTTGTCTCAATCTGATTGTCTTTTGTTTTAGATGGTAGTTGATTATTCTTCCCTAATTCAATTAAATTTTTCCACGATTCAACTCCTTCAATATCATCAAATGAATATATTTTTATAATATTTTCATTGTTTTTATATAAGTCTTTTATTTTATTGTAAATCTCTTTATTTCCAACAAATACAACCTTTGCACCACAATCTTCAAGTATATATTTATATTCTTCGGTATTTATATTTGGGTATATAGGAGCATTTATACCACCCATTTTGGCAATACCTATATCTGTCATTAACCACTCTGTTCTGTTTGTAGAAATAATAGATATTCTGTCTCCTTTATCTATACCTAGTTTTAAAAGTCCATACGAAATATTTTCTGCAATTTCATTAAATTCAGTTGCGCTATATTTTTTCCATTTTCCATTTTCTTTACCAGCAATTACTGTATCTAAATTATGGTTGGATACTATTTTACTTAGTTGAAAAATTCTAGTTATATTATCTGACATATTATATAATTATAATTACACTTAAATATTATACAAAGTTATTGCACTTAACAGGTATATTGTTATCAAGTTAATATTTTTATATTGATTTAACTTTAATATTGTGGCTTATTGTGTGAAATATTAACTCATTAGTGTTTATTGTAAATTATTTTTCTGCTTTTTATATTTGTTGAATTTCTTAAAAATCAGAATTGTAACTGCATAAAAAAGCCACCTATTATAAAGTATATAATAGGTGGCTTTTTTAATTTTATTGAAAAGACTATAATTTTACTCTTTCCATATATGTTCCTTTTTCAGTATCAATTTTAACCTTATCTCCTTCGTTAATAAATAAAGGTACATTGATAGTAGCTCCTGTTTCAACAGTAGCAGGTTTAGTAGCATTTGTAGCTGTGTTTCCTTTTACTCCAGGTTCGGTATGAGTAATTTCTAGTATTAAATGAGCCGGGATATTACAAGTTAATGGAGCTTCATCTTCAGCATTAAATGCAATATCAACATTCATACCCTCTTTCATTAATCCAGGAGAATCAATTAATTCTGTTCCTAAGAATATTTGAGTATAATCATCGTTGTTCATAAAATGGTACCCCTGATCATCGTTATAAAGATATTGGTACTTATGAGTTTCAACTCTCACATCTACAATTTTGTGTCCTGCAGGAATTGTTTTATCTAAAACTTTTCCTGAAGTTAAACTTCTAAGTTTAGTACGTACAAATGCAGGTCCTTTACCTGGTTTTACGTGTTGAAAATCTATTACTTTAAAAATGTCGTTGTTATGACGGATGCATAATCCATTTCTAATATCTGAAGTACTTGCCATTTTATTGTATTTACTTATTTAATAATGTTGCTTAATACTAAAATATAATAAATATTTATTGTGTTTTAGTATTAAGCAATTTATATTACATTCTTTATAAATGTAAATTATTTAGTGTAGCCTTTCATTATACCACGTTGAGATCCTGTAATAAACTCAACAATCATATCACGTTCAGGAGTAGCCTCTAATTCAGCTTCAATAATTTGTATTGCCTGATTTGTGTTGTTTTTTTGCTGAAATAATATACGGTAAATACTCTGAATTTGATTTATCTTTTCAGATTCATAACCTCTTCTTCGTAAACCTATTGAGTTTATTCCAACAAAAGATAAAGGTTCTTTTCCTGCTTTTGTAAACGGAGGAACATCTTTACGTACTAAACTTCCGCCCGAAATCATAGCATGTTTTCCAATATGTACAAATTGGTGAACTGCAGATTGACCTCCAATAATAGCATAGTCGCCCATAATAATATGACCTGCCAATAGAACGTTATTTACTACCAAGCAATAATTACCAATAACACAATCGTGTGCTATATGTGCATTTGCCATTATCATACAATTGCTGCCAACAACTGTTTTTCCCGAAGCACTTGTTCCACGGTTAACAGTTACATTTTCTCTAATAGTAGTATTGTCTCCAATTACAACTAAAGAATCTTCTCCTCCAAATTTTAAATCCTGAGGTACTGCAGAAATTACAGCTCCTGGAAAAATTTTAACATTTTTCCCTATTCTTGCTCCTTCCATTATTGTAACATTAGGACCAATCCAAGTGCCTTCTCCTATTTCTACATCTTTATATATGGTAGTAAAAGGCTCTATTACAACATTAGGAGCTATTTTTGCATCAGGATGCACATATGCTAATGGTTGATTCATTATAATAATTTTATTAGTTTTATGAATTTTCAGTTTTCATGTAAATAAATTGAGTATTAAAACTGAAAATTCATTTTGTATCTAAATTATTTTTTCTTTGCTACCTGAGCCATAAGTTCTGCTTCCATAACCAATTTATTATTGGCGTAAGCATAACCTTGCATATGACATATTCCACGACGAATTGGAGATATTAAATCCATTCTGAATACCAAAGTATCTCCTGGTTTTACCATCTGTTTAAATTTAACATTATCAATTTTCATAAAATATGTTAAATAATTTTCAGGGTCGGGTAGGGTGCTTAAAATCATTAAACCTCCTGCTTGAGCCATAGCTTCTACTTGTAAAACACCTGGCATAACTGGTGCTCCAGGAAAATGTCCTACAAAAAACGGCTCATTCATTGTAACGTTTTTAACTCCTACAATATGAGATGCCGACATTTCAAGAATTTTGTCAATCAACAAAAATGGAGGGCGGTGAGGTAACATTCTCATTATTTCCTCTATACCAAATAATGGCTCTTTGTTTAAATCGAACTTAGGAACTTTATTACGTTTTTCTAATTTAATAGCTTTTGCAAGTTTTTTTGCAAACTGAGTATTTATAAAATGCCCAGGTTTGTTAGCTATAATTTTACCTTTTATTCTAGTTCCAATTAAAGCTAAATCACCAACAACATCAAGAAGTTTATGACGTGCAGCCTCGTTAGGATGGTGTAAAGTAAGGTTATCTAATATTCCATTAGGCTTAACAGTTACTTCTTTTTTGTTAAAAATTCTCTTTAACTTATCAAGAGTTTCTGTCGAAATTTCTTTATCTACATAAATAATAGCATTATTAAGATCCCCACCTTTAATAAGATTGCTATCAATAAGAGATTCTAATTCGTGTAAAAACGAAAAAGTACGAGAGTTTGCAATTTCATCAACAAAATCATTTAAACTATGAAGAGTTGCATTTTGAGTACCTAAAATTTTAGTTCCAAAATCAACCATTGTAGTTACCGAAAATTCTTCGGCTGGCATTGCAATAATTTCGCTTCCTGTTTCAGAATCAACGTACGATACAATATCAGTTATTTCGTAATAAACTCTTTCTGCATCCTGTTCTTCAACACCTACAGATTGTACGGCTTTAACAAATTCAATTGAAGATCCATCCATTATTGGAGGCTCAGGACCGTCCATTTCAATTAATACATTGTCTAAGTCTAATGCAAGTAAAGCTGCTAATGCATGCTCGGTTGTGTGTACTTTAACTCCTTTTTTTTCAAGTACAGTACCACGTTGAGTATTTGTTACATAGTTTGCATCAGCTTCAATAATTGGTTTTCCCTCAAGGTCTATTCTAGAAAATTTAAATCCATGTCCGGTAGGAGCAGGTTTAAAAGTTATAGTCACTTGCTTACCTGTGTGCAGCCCAACCCCCGAAAGGGATACTTCTTCTTTTAAAGTCTTTTGATTCTGACTCATAACAAATGGTGTATTATATTTTTATTTTGCTTGTTGTTCTAATTTTTTTATTCGTTCAATAATTTCAGGCAATTGCTTAAAATGAACAAATGATTTGGCATAGCTTTTAATTGGCATTGCAGGAGTACCTCTTACAATTGCTCCAGCTTTTAAGTTTCTTGAAACCCCCGATAAACCACCTACCATAACATTGTCTCCTATATTTATGTGGCCTGCAAATGCAACTTGACCTCCAATCATACAGTTTTTACCAATTTTAGTAGAGCCTGATATTCCGCTTTGTGCTGCTATTACAGTATTTTTTCCTATAATAACATTGTGCCCAACTTGTATTAGGTTATCAAGTTTTACGCCTTTTTTTATAATTGTAGATCCTAGTGTAGCACGATCGATAGTTGTGTTTGCACCAATTTCAACATTATCTTCTATTATAACATTTCCTATTTGAGGTACTTTTGAGTATTCGTTATCCGTATTCGGAGCAAACCCAAATCCGTCCGAACCAATTATAGCACCTGAATGTATAGTACAATTTTTTCCAATAACAGTATCAGAATAAATATTTACACCTGAGTATATTGTAGTATTGTTGTCAATTATACTATTGTCTCCAATAGTTGTGTTAGGATAAATAATTACATTATTACCAATAACAACATTATTTCCAATATGAGAAAATGCACCTATATAAACATCACTGCCATACTTAGCCGACGATGAAATGTAAGATGGCTGTTCTATTCCAACTTTTGTACCCTTAGCTTGATTGTAATAATCAAGTAAAGTAGAAAAAGCTATTCTAGAATCATCAACTCTAATTAAAGTTGCTTCAATTGGCTTTTCAAGTTTAAATGTTTTGTCTACAATTACAATTGATGCATTTGTAGTATATATGTATTGAGTATATTTTGGGTTCGATAAAAATGAAAGAGTTCCAATAGTACCTTCTTCAATTTTCGACAAACTACTCACTTCTACTTCCGGATTACCTTCTACTTCGCCCTGAAGTACTTCTGCTATTTGTGATGCTGTAAAATTCATTGTCGCAAAAATATAAAAATATTGGTTATATGTCTTGTTTATTTTAAATAGCTGTTTTATTTATTGAAGTTAGTTTATAACTCCCGATCCAATAAGTTCATCGTCGATGTACCAAGCCGCAAATTGGCCTTCGGAAATTGCACTCTGATATTCTTCAAATTCAATATACATTCCAGTTTCAAACATATATATAATGGCTTTTTGTAATGGTTGTCGATATCTTATGCGTGCCGAAACATTTAATGTTTCACCGTTTTGTAATTTTAAATCTTCTCTAACCCAATGTATTTCGTTTGATGAGATAAAAAGAGCACGTTTCAATAAGCCTGGATGATTGTGTCCTTGACCTGTGTAAACTGTATTTGACTTTACATCGGTTTCAATAACAAATAAAGGTTCAACTTTGCCACCAACACCAAGTCCTTTACGCTGTCCTTTTGTGTAAAAATGTGCACCTTGATGTATTCCTACAATTTCTCCATCATCTTCGGTGTAGATTATTCTGTCAGATAAAAATTTTAATTCCTCTTCTTTAGATGAAAACTCAGTTTTATCTGCAATATATTTTTTACTTGATTTTAGCATTTCAACAATATTACCATCTTTTGGTTTTAGTTGTTGTTTTAAAAAATCGGGTAGTTTTACTTTTCCAACAAAACAAATTCCTTGAGAATCTTTTTTATCGGCAGTAATTAAATCAAGTTCTTTTGCAATTTCCCTTACTTCGGGTTTTGTCATTTCTCCAATAGGAAAAAGTGTTTTTTCTAATTGTTTTTGAGATAGTTGACACAAAAAATATGATTGATCTTTATTGTTGTCTTTTCCTGCCAATAATTTATAAACCTCTTTTCCGTTAATTACTTCTGTTCCTTTACGTGCATAATGTCCGGTAGCTACAAAATCGGCACCTAAACCAATTGCAATATCCATAAATTCGGCAAATTTTATTTCTCTATTACAAAGTACATCCGGATTAGGTGTTCTACCTTTTTCGTATTCCGAAAACATATAATCAACAACCTTAGTATGATAGCGTTCGCTTAAATCAACAACCTGATATGGTATGCCTAATTTTTCAGCAACCATCATAGCGTCGTTAGAATCGTCAAGCCACGGACATTCGTCTGAAATTGTAACCGATGTATCGTGCCAGTTTATCATAAAAACACCAACAACATCATAGCCTTGTTGTTTTAAAACATAAGCTGCTACACTCGAATCTACTCCTCCTGATAAACCTACTACAACTTTTTTCATCCTTTTTACAACTTATATTTGTTATATGTTTTGCTTGTTTGATATACTTCGATCTGTTTTTTTAGGATATGTTTCAACTTTAACAACTTTATTATTAGAGTAGTGTTTCCATTTCCCATCTCTAACTCCATAGGTGTATATTCCGGTAAGAGTTAATGCTCCATTTCCGTTGTAATATTTTACAACACCATGCAGTATTCCATTAGTGTAATTCATTTCTGAAATCAGCTTTCCTTCTTCCGAAAATCTACTTTGTTTTCCGTTAAGATATCCGCAACTGTATATAGAAACTTGAGTTTTTTTACCGTTTTTATAGTATGTTATTTTGCTGCCTTCTAATTCTCCTTTATTATAGTTTTCGGTCATTAATAGGTATTTATCTTGACTATAATAGCTCCATTTACCTGTTTTTTTTCTTTTGATAAATTTACCTTCAGCAGTTAATGTACCTTTTGAATTAAATAATTTTGCGGTACTAATATTATTTTTGCTAGTATATTTATTAACTGCAATTAAAAAGCCAGTTTTGCTGTAGTATTTAAATTCTCCAATTTCTTTGCCATGAGTAAAGTTACCTGTGTATCTTATTGAATCTGATCCTTCGTATTTTTTTTGCCACAAACCATCTCTTTTTCCATTTTGGTCGAAACTATTTATGTTGTTCTGAGAAAATGCACTTATATATATAAATGCGGATAAGATTGTTAATATAATACTCTTCATGATTTAGTGTTGTTTTTCGATAAAAATAATGCAAATATACAAAAAAGAGGGATATGATATTAGGTGAATTTTGAGCAAAAAAAAAGCTCAGATAAAAATCTGAACTTTAAGAAAAATAGGGTGGAAGACCGGTCTCGAACCGGCGACCTCCTGAACCACAATCAGGCACTCTAACCAACTGAGCTACAACCACCATATAATAAGGTAATAATAAAAGTTTTTAAGAAAATAAGGGTGGAAGACCGGTCTCGAACCGGCGACCTCCTGAACCACAATCAGGCACTCTAACCAACTGAGCTACAACCACCATGTAAAGTCTTAAAAGTAAAATGGGGTGGAAGACCGGTCTCGAACCGGCGACCTCCTGAACCACAATCAGGCACTCTAACCAACTGAGCTACAACCACCATTTTAAAAAAAAGGCAAGCTACCCATATCGCACTGCTACAACTACCTACCCTTGCTACGTTCCCGTCCTGGGGGATTTAATAGGAGCTAGTCGTATGGGACTTGCCGGGTGCAAAAGTAGTATAATTTTTATTAACTCCAAATCATTTTACTGAAAAAATAAATTAAAGCTCCCAACCAAATGCTGTTTGCATAATGTAATCTAGTTTTTCAGCACCATCTGCAGGTTGATTGTCATAGTTAATAGTTGTGCCAAGGCGTACATAAAAGTCATATTTTAAATCGTATTTTAAGTCGAATTTAATATCAGATCGTATTCTGTTTTTTAAAGTTAAGTTAGGGTAAACCATAATTTTGGTGTAGGCATTTATATCTCCAACATCAAAAATATTCCAAATAATTCCCATGTAAATCTCAACACTGTTTCTGTCTTCAGTATCAGCATCTTTAGTATATGTCTCGTTATTGTAAGCTAATCCAGTACCTAATGCCAAAAAACTTACATTTGTATGATTTATAAAATAACCTAAACCTGCACTAATGTTCGATCTTAAATTTAACTTTAATTCATCGTTTTGCAAAAAATCAGCTGTTGTAGTTAAAAACATATCTTTCGGTAAATAATAATTAAAACCTATTTTCGTATCAGAACGGTATATATCATCAACTTCATCTTGAGCATTATTTATAACTTCAAACATAGCATCAATACTGTATAAGTTTGTTTGAAAACCAAGTTTTCCATTAGCAGTAAATTGTTTCATACTATTAGCTTTGGTAAGATTATAACCAAAATCAATTGATGCACTAAGCCTATTAATAAAACCCTCTCCATACGATTGAATAAAAACAATATCTCCAAGTTGAGATAAAACAACCTTATTGTACGATACTAATATTACAATGTTAGGAATGTTTTTATCTGATTTAATAACCGAATTTACCCTTTGTCCATTACTTAATGATATTACGAATTTCGATTGCGTATTAATACTAGTAATCTTATTCCATTCAATGGTAAAATCATCATCACTATAATCGGTTTTCATTATTAAAACGCCTTTATCCATCGATTTAATTTCTCCAATTAGCTTATCTCCATTACCAAAAGTAATAGTATCGTTTTGTGCTAATACAGGAGTTAATGATAAAATTAAAAATCCCAACATTAACAGTATAATCTTCATATCAATATATTTTAAGTTGTATAATACAATGTATTAATAAAATGTTTGATAGGTTAATTATTACGTGTAACGGTATCAAAATATATATTCAATGCTTTATTTGTATTGGAGGCAGTTTGTGTTTTTAAGTGTTTTTTTAGGTTATATATTTTAACGTTTATCTTGTGTTTTTATAAGTATTTATTGTTAATAATAAATACTTAGTTCTTAGTAATTTATGGAATATGGTTTTGTTTTGTTTTTACTGAATTATGTTAATAATTTTATTATTTTTGCAAAAAATACTAGTAGTGTTATTTCGTAAAGTAACATGTATTTATTACCTATTTCAAACTAAATTTATACTGTGCATTTAATGCGCAATAATTCTATAAAAATGAAGTATACAGATATTCTTGTAATTGGAGGAAGTGCTGCAGGAGTTGCTGCTGCAACAACTGCTAAAACACACAATAATGATAAAAAAGTATTAGTAGTAAGAAAAGAAGATGAGGCAATGGTGCCTTGTGGTATTCCTTATATTTTTGGTTCGTTAGATGATAGTTCAAAAAACATCATGCCAAAACAAGGTTTATACAATGCAGGTGTTGATTTAATTATTGACGAAGTTGTTGCAATTGATGAAGTTGAAAAGAATGTTACTTTAGGTAGTGGAGAAATAATTTTTTATGATAAATTAATTATTGCCACAGGTTCTACTCCAACTGTTCCTAAATGGTTAGCAGGTAGAGATCTTGATAATGTATATTACATTCCTAAAAATAAAGTTTATTTAGATAAGTTTAAAGAAAAACTTGAAACTTTACAAAAAGTTATAGTTATTGGTGCTGGTTTTATTGGTGTTGAAATGTCGGACGAACTTGTTAAAGGGGGGAAAGATGTAACACTTGTTGAAATTCAGGAAAATATTTTAAGTTTAGCTTTCGATAAACATGTTGCTGTTGCAATTGAGGAAATAGTTAAATCTGAAGGAGTAACTCTTATTACAGGAAACGGAATAAGCGAAATTATTGGTAAAGATGGAAAAGTATCGGCTGTAAAACTTCAAAATGGAGATATACTTGAAGCTGATGCAGTAGTTTTATCAACAGGATATAAGCCTAATACAAAATTGGCAGAGTTAATTAAATTACCTCTTAACCGTAAAGGTTTTATTAAAGTTGATCATTATATGCGTACTGATATTAAGGATATTTTTGCCGTTGGTGATTGTGCCGAAAAACGTGATTTCTTTACTCGTAAAAGCTCTGGTGCAATGTTAGCTTCTATTGCTACTGCCGAAGCTCGTGTTGCTGCAATGAACTTATATAAATTATCATCGTTGAGTGCAATAAACGGTACTCTTACTATTTTTGCAACATCATTGGCTGGTAAAGGTTTTGGTGCCGCAGGTTTAACCGAATCTCAGGCAACTGCCGAAGGTTTTAATGTTGTTACTGGTACTTTCGAAGGTTTTGATAAGCACCCACACACTTTACCTGGTACATCTAAGCAAATTGTAAAGCTTATTGTATCTAGAGAAACAGGAATTATTTTAGGAGGAGAAGTACTTGGAGGAATGAGTGCAGGAGAATTAACAAACGTTGTTGGATTTATTATTCAAAACCGTATGACAGTTTCTGCTTTACTAACTTCTCAAATTGGTACACAACCTTTATTAACAGGTTCTCCGGTTAGATATACGCTTATTAAAGCTGCAGATATGGTAATAAAAAATATGAATAAGTAATACTTACTTCTATTTAAGTTACTTATCATACAAATAAAAAAAGAGTATTAAAATTGATAACACAATTTTAATACTCTTTTTTTATGACTTATAATTTATGATACATTATAACTTAATTAACCATTAAATTACAAATCTTTATCTTCGTTTAATTTCTTTATTTTTATTTTAAAAGTAGCAAATATCAAAGTCATTATGGGGCTTAGTATATTAAAAAATGCATATGGAGCATAAGCCAGAGTTGCAACTCCTAATACCGATGCTTGAGTTGCACCACAAGTGTTCCAAGGAATAAGTACCGATGTTACTGTTGCCGAATCTTCTAAAGTACGAGATAGGTTTTCGGGGGCAAGATTAGCTTTTTTATAAGCATCAGAATACATGCGTCCGGGTACTACAATTGCAAGGTATTGATCGGCAGCTGTTAGATTTATAAATATTGATGTTCCGGTTGTTGCAATAAATAACGATGAAATACTACTTCCTAATTTTAAAATAGCAGTTGATATCTTTTGCAGAGCACCTATTGATTCCATGATTCCTCCAAAAACCATTGCAGTAATAATTAACCAAACAGTATTTAACATACCAGCCATTCCGCTAGTTGATAATAAACTGTCTAATAAAGTATTTCCGGTTGATATATTTATATCTCCAATCATAGATTGAATAATAGTTTTATAAGCCGATGAAATAGAAAATGTACTTTCTCCTGATATGCTTGCTAAAATTTCGGGTTGAAATATTAGTGCAAAAACCCCTCCTAATAACGACCCTAAAAATAATGCAGGTAGTGCAGGTACTTTTTTTATTATTGAATAAATAACAATAACAGGAACCAAAAATAACCACGGAGTAATATTAAAAGTATTATTTAGAGTAAGTAAAATTTCATCGGTATTAACTACAGCTTCGGTGTTCCCATAAGAAAATCCCATTATTAAATATATAGTAAGGGTAATGGCCATTGATGGAAATGTGGTGTATGTCATGTATTTTATATGCGTAAATAAGCTAGTACCAGCCATTGCAGCTGCCAAGTTTGTAGTGTCAGACATAGGCGACATTTTATCTCCAAAATATGCACCCGATATTATAGCACCACCTATAACTTCTTCGGGTAAACCCAATGCTTTTCCAATACCTAATAAAGCAACTCCAAGAGTAGCAATTGTAGACCAACTACTTCCGGTTGCAATTGCCACAATAGCTGATATTATTGCTGTTGCAAAAAGAAAAATTGATGGATTTAATATTTGTAAACCATAGTAAACCATTGCAGGTACTACACCTGAAATTAACCATGTTCCGGCTAACGATCCAATAAGTAAAAGAATAACTATTGCCGATGAGGTGTCTTTTATATTTTTAGCAACCCCTTCGTATATGGTGTTAAAATCAATGCCAACATACGTACCTATTAATCCTGCAACTCCTGCACTTAATAATAAGGCCATTTGGTTTGCTCCAGCCAAAGTATCGTCAAAAACAATTACGTTGTACGACAATAAAGGTATTAATACTATAATTGGAGTTAAAGCTAGTAATAATGAAATCTCTTTTTTTTGCATGAATGTTAAATAAGTAATCTTTATTTATGTAATTGCTTTTTATTTAATGTGTGTTTGTGTAATCTTAAAAAAGACATCAACAAATTGTAAAAAAAAATCAGAATATAGCGTACAATATGTATTGATAAGCTTAAGAACTATTATAAAACTATAGCTCCTGAAAATTTGGATAAATATAGTATAATGCCTTGTTAAAAAAGATTTTACTACATGAGTTAATTATCAAAATTGATAATCGAGTTCGATTTAAGTTCGTATGGTGTTTTGTTTTGTTCGAAAATACGTGCACTTAACCCTCCTTTAAGTATTATGGTGGCGTTATTTACCTCAAGCCAGCTACCTTCTCGTAATCCAACTACTGGTATGTTATTTTGAGTATGGAATTCTTGTATCCTAGTTTCTCGGGTTTCTCCTTTGTGTGTAGAGTTTGGTATTGGATCTAAATAATGAGGGTTGAGGTTAAACGGAACAATACCCAAAGTATCGAAACTCAAAGGATAAACAATTGGCATATCGTTAGTGGTACTCATGTTTATACCCGTTAAATTACTTCCTGCCGATGTTCCCATATATAAAACACCTAATTCAATTGCATTTTTAATTTCTTGCATAAGTTTTAAATCATGCAGAGTTTTTACAAGTAAAAAAGTGTTTCCTCCACCAGTAAAAATTCCATCAGTATTTTTTATGGCATCAATCTTATCTTCAAATTCGTGTAAACCTTTTATATTTAATCCAATTTGGCTAAATTTTTCTTTAGCTAACTTAGTGTATTCATCTAAAGAAATACCTCCTGGACGAGCATATGGAATAAAAATTATCTCTTTTTTATTTTCGAAAAACACTTTTACTTCCGGCAAAATATATTCTAAATAACCACTGCCGTGTATTGTTGACGTACTTATTATTAATGCTTTTTTCATCTTTATGTTTTTTCTACATTTCGTAATTAATGCAAATTTAAGTAATATTGTGCTTTAAATTAACGATTTCGAAAAAATGAAATATAAAATATACGTTTTGCCTTTGATAATGTTGATACTTGCAACTTCATTTACATGGCATAAATATTATGTAAGTGTTACCGAAATAAAAAATAATAAAGAAGATAGTAAGCTAGAAATTACAATTAAAATTTTTGCTGATGATTTGCAAAATGCACTTGATGTAATATTAGGTAAACCTGTTAATATTGGTTCCGAAAATCAATATCCGCAATACGATTCGTTACAAACTGCTTATATCAATAATAATTTTTCTATTAAAGTTGATGGTAAAGAATGCACATTAAAAAAATTAGGACAGGAAATAGAAGGAGAAAGTATTTGGTTGTATTATTATATTGATGGTGTTGAATCTATAAATACAATTACTTTAAAAAATAGTATTTTAACAGAGCTGTATAAAGAGCAACGTAATGTTGTAAAAGTTATTATTGATGATGAAATACGTAGTTCGTTATTAACAAAAAGCCGATCGGTACGTACGTTTTCTTTTAAATAAAAAAAACGAACTCGCCATTTTTGAATTCGTTTTTTTAATCTTTACTTTTTTGGGGAGCTAATGTAATGGTATTTTGTTTTTAATTCGTCTAAGGTCATAGCCTTTTTTGCTCTAGAATTCAACCTGTTTTTCATAGGATTAGAGCTCCTGAGGGTCTCTCTTTTTGAATGGTTTGGACTAATGTTCATAATATATACAGCTTATAGAGTTATAGAAAATAGTAGATATATACAATATAATAATAAAAAAGATATTAATCATGTTTTTTTATGATAATTGTATTCGTTTTTCGGTGTATTGTAGGTTCTACTAAAATTGGTATTTGTTTATACTATTCTATAATTAATTTAGCTTTTTCTGTCTTTTCTGAAATTCGACTTTCGTTAAGTTTTTTATAAAGAGTTTTATGATTATTAAATTTTACAAAAGGATATTTTCTTATTAAATCATTCATCTTTTTTAATTCAATACTAGGTAAATTAATACTTATAAAATTTAGCTTGTTACAAGCTATAAAATCAATTTCTCTAATTGAACTTTCAATAATTTTATTTTGAATAATATCTTTTTTTATCAAAGATAGAAACCCACCTCTTTTTTCTATTTTCTTAAATAATTCGAGTGATTTATCAAGCAATTCGTGTTTTATAAAACCCAAGTAATAATTTTCAGACAATGATTTATTGTTGTTATCAGTAAGTCTGTTTTTAACAATTTTTAGCTGATTATACGCAATGTTTCCAGATGTTGTATTTGGTGCGTTATACGTACAATCAAAATTATACCCAAAAATAGTATTTACACCTGCCAAAATAGCAGTGGTGTTTTCCGATGAAGTTCTAATAATATTTGCGTAAGCATCATATAAAGTTTTATTTCTTTTCGATGGTTCTCCGCAGTAAATATTTTTAGATTTTGCCTTGTATTTTATCTTAATTTCTTCAAGTAAAACATCGGTTACCGTAAGCTTACTAACCTCTAAATAATGGTTGTATCCAAAAGACGAAAGGTATTGTACTTTGTTGAAAAAATTGGCACCTAAAATATTTGCATATTCAGTACAAATAGCTAAAGTATAGGCTATTTGCTGTATTATATTTGCTCCTGCATTTTGATACGAAGATGTATTTACAGCAAAAGGAATTACATTATCAGCATTAATTTGGGCAAGAGTTTTTATTAATTCAATATCTTTTTCTTCATTCTGAAACCAATTTCCTGTAAAAATTAAATTGGTAAAAATATCAATATTCAAATATATTTTTCGGTTACTATTTTGGTTAGCAATCAATAAAATAGTTTCAATATCAGACTGTAAAAAATGTTGAAATTCGAAATGAATATTTTTAGAATTAATATTTTTTAAAGATAATAGTAATGATAAATTATAGTTTTCAGGAATGTTTATTTTAATATCCGAAAAATCTTCTTTTAGAATTAAATCCAGAATATCAAGAGAGTTTTTATTTTTAGAAATGGTAAATTCCTTACCAATAGCTAGGTTGTTATTGGTGTTTAAATGAAAATCTAGTGTTTTTTTATTTTCCGCATTCTGATAAGCTGGAATATTAATTCCTTCAGGAATATGCCAAGTAAGTATATCGTTAAACGCTTTACCGTTTAATTCTAAGTTGGCTAAGTTTTTCCATTGCTTGTATTGTTGATTGTTGAATTCTGAAAAAATATTTTCCATTTAATCTTGGTTTTCATATTTCATTATAAAAATATCCTCGTTTTTTTTCTTCATATAAAAAATTTCTCGGGCATATTTTTCTAGTTTAACCTTACTTGTAGTTAGTTCGTTTAAAGCCTTTCTATCATTTATTATTTCTAGCTGATAAAAATCTCTTCTTTCTTTAAGTTTGGCTATTTTGTTATTTAACTCTTTGTGTCGGAAAGCAGAGTTAGTATCGAAAAACAACATCCATATACCGAAAATTGTAAATAAATATAGGTACTTATGTTTCTTAACTCTTTGTATGGTTGCTAGTTTGTCTATTTTCATGATGGTTGGTTTTATTTTTTGTAAATTTAGTGATGTTGCAAAAAATATAAAAGCAAATATCATGTAAATTATAGCAATTGTATAATTTATTTTTTCAATAAAAAAATCAGCATTACTAACTGAAATTTTTCAATTAGTAATGCTGATTTTTCTACATTAAAACAAGTTGTGTAACTTGTTTAATTACTGTTTTTTTTGAATTTATTACTTGAAAAAATTAAGTAATAAAACACAAATATTTAAAATTTATAGAGTTCATCTATTCACTTTTAATTTCAATTTAAATGCTTAATTTTTTTTCAATTACAGTTGCCATAACATCAATAGCAACTTTGTTTTCTCCACCCTGAGGAATTATTAAATCAGCAAATATTTTAGTTGGCTCAATAAATTGAATGTGCATTGGTTTAACCGTTTTATGGTATCGTTCAAGTACTTCGTTTACATCTCTGCCACGCTCTATAGTATCTCTTTTTATAAGCCTAACAAGTCTATCGTCGGCACTAGTTTCCACAAAAATTTTAATATCAAAAAGATCTCTTAATTTTTGATTAGTAAGAATTAATATACCTTCAACAATAATAACTTTTTTAGGTTTAATTAATAAAGTTTCCTCCGATCTGGTGCAAGTTATGTACGAGTATATTGGTTCTTCTATCGATTTGCCTTCTTTTAATAGGTTTATTTGATTTGCCAATAAATCAAATTCAATAGAGTTTGGGTGGTCAAAATTGGCTTCTTTTCTTTTTTCTAGGGGTAAAGAACTTAAATCTTTATAATATGCATCCTGAGATATTATAGCTACATCATCATTGCCAAATCCTTTTACTATTTCTCTTACAACAGTAGTTTTTCCCGAACCTGTTCCTCCTGCAATTCCAATTATTAACATATTAAGTATATTTTTGTGTTTGATACAAGGTTACTTTTTTATATGCAAAATATAAAGATTAACGGATGTGTTTAGTAATTATTAGCCTAAATGATAAAAAGGGAGTATTTACAATGTAAATACTCCCTTTTTATTATAAATTTTGTAATGTTAACGCTGACTTATTTTCTAGCCAAATAATCGGTTAAATATTTAAATTTAGGAGTAAGATCTCCATCTTTTGTCATTAACGAACTTTCTAAAACACCGTTTTTATCACCTTCAATTAAAGCTGGTAAAACATTTTTAGCAAACATTTCTCCAAAGTCTTCCGACGCATCTTTTGCCAATTCACAAGGTAAATTATCAACAGCCATAACAGCAATTGCATTGTCTTGCATGTAATCAATTTCGCCTTCTAAAGGATTAAAACCATATATAGGACTGTCAATTTCGGTAGGACGTATAGTTGATGGAACTGAACCTTCAATGTCGCAAGTAATATCAGCAATAACCGAAAGTTTAAAATCTTCCGATTCCATATCCTTAAGTTCCCATAATCTTGGAGCATTCTGATCCCAATAATGTCCGCTTATTAAAATATCAGTAACATTGCTAAATTTAGCAAACGATGATTTGTGCTTTTTTGGATTATCGAAAAAGAACTTTAAATCAAACTCTTTACCATCAATACGTTCGGCATAATCTTTACAGCCAATATTTGCAAAAACAGGATTGTTAAATTCTTTGGTTAAATAATCTTCAATTGAAACTTCTTCAATGTTAGCATCTTTTAAAATTTCTTTAGCACCATCAGCAACATGTCCTTTACCTGTAAGTAAGAATTTTAAGTTTGGTAAATCAACATATTTTAAACTTTTTTCAACTTCAGTTTTTCTACCAAGTTGAATAGCTTTTGGTAAATCGAACAATCTGAATTTTTTTCCTACTGTACGTATTGAGTTATAAGCACCAACAATACCAGCCCATTTACCAAAAAATATTACTCTTAAACCATCCGAATTTTTCATTAATTCGTAATCGTGTAATTCAATATTTTTATCAATAATAGCTTGTAATAAATCTCTGTTATATTCTTGCTCTTTGTAAGTATGAGAGAAAAAGAAATATTTTTTATTTGGAATTAACGAGTCAATTGGCACTTCTTTAACACCTATTAATATATCGCATTCCGAAATATCATCTTTTACAGTTATTCCTTCGTCGGTATATTCCGAATCGTTGAAACATCTAATATCGCTCGATTGAACAATGATGTCGATATTCGAATATTTTTCTTTTATATCTTTACATTGGGCAGGCGAAAAAACAACTCTAAAATCTACTGGAGTTTTTTCTTCTCGTATAATTCCTATTTTCATAAACTAAAATGGTTAATTAAATACCGATACCCCATAAAAAAATAAAGGGATACTATATTAAAGTGCTAATTTAAAACTATGTTATAATTTTGCACGAATATAACTTATGTAAATGATAATTAAAAGCCAAAATAACTGTATGAAGGGTTAAATTGAAATAAAAAACATTAGTTGCAATTTCATAGTCTAATTTGTTACTTTATATGTTTGGTTTTCAGTGCTTGATGAGTGTTGTAAATGTTTATTACGTAATGTTTTAAAAGGAGTATTTTAGAGGGAGTGTTTGTTCTGTTTTTGTTTTTTTTATTAAAAAGCTAAAAAATATTAGTGTTATATTTTTAATGGATGTTTAATTTGGGATAAAGCAGTAGGTTTTTTGTTAATTTTGAACCATTGTTTGTGTAAAATTTCAACTGTTTGTAGATACTTACTAATTTTATAATAAACAATAACTTAAGGCGTTTATATTGTTTATTAAATCAAATGTAATTTAGAAAAATATGAAGAATAAGATTTTAATATTTATGGTTGTTATGTTTACTATTAGTTTACATGCTCAAACAACTAATGTTTTAGTGCCTGTTAAAAAAGATGGAAAATGGGGAGCTACTAATTTGCAACATAAAACTGTAATTTCTTTTAATTATGATAAAGTAGATTATTATTCGGAATCGTATTTTTTGGTTGAAAAAAATGGTAAAAAAGGTCTTTATTCTTCTGTAGGAAACAAGGTTGTTGAATGTAAATACGATGTTGTAACTCCGTTATCTACCGATAGGTTTAGAGTGTATTTGAATAGGAAAATAGGTGTTATTGATGGTAAAGGAAATAATATTATTCCGATTAAATACAAAACAATTATATACGATAAAGAATCGGGGTATTTTATTGTAAAAAACAAGAATAAAAAGTCGGCTTTATTTAATTCGGAAGGAGGAAAAGAAGTTGGTTTTAAATACGATAACATTATTTTTTACAGTAATAATACTTTTATTTTTTCGGAAAACAAAAAGTATGCTTTAGTATGGACTGTTTCAGATTTAAGTAACCTTATTTATTACGATAATATTGTAAAATACGGAGATGTATTTTTGGTTCAAAAAAATAACAAACAAGGGCTAATATCAGTAGAAGGAAAGAAAATATTAGATTGTAATTATACCGATATTAAAACCTTAAGTACCGATTATTTGGTTGCTAAAAAAGATAAGTTCTATGCTTTTTATTCTGCTGAAGGAAAAAAAATATCGAAAAGTATTTATTCCGCACCGTTTTATTATTTCAATAATCAAGTTGTTTTAGCAAATGTAGATGATAAATTAGTTGAATACGATTTGTATTCTAAAAAACAAACAACTTCGGAAATTGAAAAAATTATTGATGAAAAAGGTGATTATTTACGTGTTGTAAAAAATAATTATGTTGTTTTAATTAATAAAGATGGTGAAAATTTATTTGCCGATGAATATCATGATATTGTTCCTTTATTAAATGGGGATTTTAAAGTTAAGTTTGATAGAAAATGGGGGGTTATTGATAGTTTAGGAAATAATATTTTACCTGTTAAATATCAGAATATAACTTTGAATAAGTACGTTGAACAGAAAACAGATAGAAGATATGATATTTCGGAAATTGATAAAAACCGCAAAATTTACAATGAATTATATATTGTTGATTTAAACGGAATGAAAGGCGTTTTTACACTTAACGGAAAGCAAATTATACCTATAAAATATACTGATGTTGGAGTAAATCAGTTTGATAAATTAATGTGGGTTTCGTTGAGTAATATGTATGGTGTTTATGGTAGAGATGGTAAAGAAATATTAAAAGCCGAATATTCTAATGTAAATTGGAATGAGTATCAGCAAAAAATAAC
>JAGLDK010000093.1 GCA_023145615.1 Ichthyobacteriaceae bacterium
TACGTTTCTATTACGTTTTTAAAGCGAGGAGATGGAAACTCCACTCAATATAATGATACTAAAAAAAAACAATTACCCACTGTTTTTGACATAGCCCTTTTTTTATTGTTGATTTTAAATGTAAGTTACGTTACCTTTTTGTGGTTTATAATAATAGGTAATTAACTTCAAAAAATGAAACATTATATATCATCAATATAAAAAACTTTATAAAGTTTGAACAACAAATTACAAAGCATGGTTTGTTTGGTGGGCTGTAACTTTTATATTTGTGAGCCTAAAATAGGAGTTAGTTAATTATTTATTGACAATTAAAAAATAACCATTATTCAATAACCTTGTGTATTATGGAAACAGAAATGTTATTTTCGTACGGTACTTTGCAGTTAGAAAAAGTACAAATTGAAACCTATGGCAGAAAGTTAAAAGGTAAAGTTGATGTTTTAGAAAACTATACTGTTGCCCAACTTGAAATAACCGACAAAAATGTGTTGGCAAAAAGCAATAAAAAGTATCATCCTATAGCTGTTAAATCAGAAAATAAGAATGATAAAATTGATGGTGTTATTTACGAGATAACAACAAATGAACTTTTAGAAACCGATAAGTACGAGGTTGAAGATTATAAAAGAGTGTTAGAGATTTTTAAATCGGGGCATAAAGCTTGGGTTTATATTGCAGTATAATTTAATATTTATTGAAAATGGAATATTATAACGAGGAAGAATTCAATAAAAAAACATTCAGAAAAGAGGAGTTAAGTAACATTGATTTTGATGAGTGTACTTTTAGTAATTGCAGTTTTGTTGACCTTAATTTTTATAGTGCAAAGTTTACTAACTGTGAGTTTTTAGGATGCAACTTTAGTAATGCTAAAATAAATAATGTATCGTTTAGTGATGTAAAGTTTGTTGAATGTAAAATAGTAGGAGTTGATTTTAGCACTTGTAATCCATTTTTATTATCGTTTAATTTCGAAAATTGCACATTAAATTATTCAGGCTTTCATGGTTTAAAAATACCTCAAACAAATTTTGTAGAGTGTAGTTTGCTAGAAGTTGATTTTTCGAATGCAGAACTTAAAGGAAGTTATTTCTTGAATTCGGATTTAAGAAAAGCAATTTTTGATAATACTAATATTGAAAAAACCGACTTTACAACTGCCGATAATTTTTATATTAACCCCGAAATTAACAAAATTAAAAAGGCTAAGTTTTCGGTTTCAGGAGCTAATAGGTTACTCGATAAATATGATATTTCTATAAAATAGATATACTTTTAAATGAACCTTTAAAAGTATAGAGTACAAATTTAGTTACCTTTACAACTGTAATTAATACTTATAAAAAATAGTTATGCCTAAAATCAGCAAAATAATAATAGCAATATCTACCGTTTATGTTCTTACAATTTTGTTATATCTAAATCCTGATGATAAATCGTGGGCAGAAAACAGTACCAATTATTATAAAATTATTGCAGGATTGTTTTTAATAACTGTACAGTTTTTTACACCAAAGCAACCAAAAAAAGATTAATACCAACCTAAGAGTATAGCACTACATTTCGAAATTAATAAAACTAATGAACCACATAACCACATCTCCAATAAACGGAAAACCACTAAAAGAGTTTTTAATTTGCAACGATCATCTTGTAACTAAAAAACAATTCAGGGTTTTAATTGATACCGAAACCGAACTTTTAGTTACATCTCCTCAACCGTCGGTTGAAAATATTGGGGCGTATTACGAATCGGAGGAGTATAATTCTCATGCCGATTCTGATGGTGCAACTTCTATATTCGATAAAGTTTACGAATTTGTAAAGTCAATAAATTTAAAAAGTAAGTATTCAATAATAAATAAAAATTTTAATACTGCTGGTAATATTTTAGACATTGGATGTGGTGCTGGAGATTTTCTAAACTTTTGTAAAAACAAAAATTGGGAAGTTAGCGGAGTAGAGCCAACTGAAAAAGCACGTTTAATTTCAGAAAAAAAACTAGGAGTAAATATATCAACCGATTTATCGTTGAATAGTTTTGCCGATAATTCGTTTGACGTAGTTACTATGTGGCATGTTTTAGAACATCGATTTGATGTTATGGAAACAGTAGCACATTTAAAAAGAATTGCAAAACCTGGTGGATTAATTATTATTGCGCTACCAAATTATAAAAGCTACGACGCTAAATATTATAAACAATATTGGGGAGCTTTTGATGTGCCACGTCATTTATTTCATTTCTCGAAAAAAACGATAGAAATAATTTTAAGTAAGAATAATTTGAATTTAACAAAGGTACATCCAATGTGGTTCGACTCTTTTTATGTTAGTATGATTTCGGAAAAGAACAAAACCGGAAAAATGAATCCAATTAAAGCAGTATTTATAGGGCTTATTTCAAATATAAAGGCAATTTATACAAAAGAGGCATCGTCGTTAATTTACGAGGTAAAAAATAAGTAAAAATCTATTTTAAGTAATTTTAACGCATCTTTACAAATAGTAGTAGTGTAAGTGTTGTAAAACCCAAAAAAGTCCATTAGACAATGCGTCTAAAATGGACTTTTTTGGGTTTTTAAGTAAAATTTAATTTACAAATCTAAACAGAGGAAAAAACTTATTAAATTCTTTAAAAGAAGTTTCGTAATAGTATGCGCTAAATAAATTCTCGTCGAGAAGTACTGTTTGTTCTCCAACTTTTTTATTGTCAATTACACTCATCGACTTTAGCGGATTTACAATACCTGTATATTTATTGTAAATAGGATTCCATTGATAAAACATAAACTGAACAACCTCTTCATTTAAATGCGGATAAATCTGAATCATTAATTGTTCATGAAACTTATCATCTACTTGTATATGTTGTGGAATTAGTTTTTTGTATTCCCACCCTTTCATTTTAATATCTTTTCCATCGTATAATTTCAAAGAAAAAATGTTTGGTTTATCATATTCAAAACTATTTAGTTTAAACATTTCATCTTCGTCAATAATATAATAGTGTAAGCTTTTGCCTTTATTCCATTCTATTTTAGTTTGTGGGTGTGTATATTTTCCATCGTCATACAATTTCACTAACACCATCATGGTATCATTATCGCTTGCAATTTTATCTAAAATATATCTTTCGGCATTATCTTGTCCTATTGTGTACTCTTCTAAATCTGTATTTTTTTTGTTCGAATTTATTGGTATGATGTTTTCTTTCGATATCCAAGTTCCTTTGGCATTAAACATCCAGCCTTTAAATGATGATATTTCTCCTGCCGGATTATCAAACATTTTATAATTTGGTAACGATGTTCTTAATTGTGCTGATAAGTTTAAAGCTAAAAACAATGTTGCAATTGTTGTAAGGCGTGCTTTTAAATTCATGGTATGTTAGTTTTGGTATTGTTAAAATAACTTATAATAAATCATATTATATTTTTATTTCGATTAAATACATTTATATACTGGTATATTAAATATTGATTGATATATTTGCATTTTACTTATCTGTACTAAGTCCAAATAAAAATAAGATTATGAAGAAACTACTTTTAGTTGTAGTATTTGTTGCATTAAGGTTGAGTGCATTTGCACAGGAAACGTCTATAGAAGGTCATATTTCATCTCAAGGCGAACGTTTGAGTTTTGTTAACGTGGTTATAAAATCGTTAGGAATTGGAGTAACAACAAATGCCAATGGAAAATATCACATTGAATTAAAGCCCGGAAAATATACTATTGAAAGTTCGTTTATAGGATACCGAACCGAGAGTAAACGTATTGTTATAAGTAAAGATCAGCACTTGCATTTAGATTTCGAAATGCGTCCTGATTTATTCGGATTAGATCAAGTTGTTGTAACATCAACCCGAAATGAAGTGTCGAGAAAAGAATCGGCAATTGTTGTAAATGTTTTAAGTGAGCGTATTTTCGAAGCAACACAAGCAACAACAATGTCTCAGGGTTTAAATTTTACGCCAGGTTTACGAGTTGAAATGAACTGTGCAAATTGTGGATTACCCGAAGTAAAAATGAATGGTTTAGCAGGTGCATATTCTCAAATTTTAATTGATGGAAAAGCATCGTACAGCGCATTAAGTGGAGTGTACGGATTAGAGCAAATTCCTGCAAATATGATTGAACGTATTGAGGTTGTAAAAGGTGGTGGATCGGCTTTATATGGTGCAAATGCAATTGCAGGTACTATAAATGTTATTACAAAAGACCCTACAGAAAACACTTTTACACTTGGAAACACAACTAGTTTAATAGCTGGTAAAACTTTAGATAATAATGTTACGTTTAATTCATCAACAATTTCGGATGATTATAATTCGGGAGTTTCGTTTTTTGGAAGTTATAGAAACAGAGATTTTTTTGATGTAAATAACGATGGATTTAGTGAACTATCTGAAATTAATACAATTTCGTTTGGAGCAAAAGCATATTACAAACCATCTAATTTAAGTAGAGTTGGTTTAGAATTACACTTTATTGACGATTACCGTAGGGGTGGAAATATGTTTGATAAACCTGCACATCAAACCGATGTTACTGAGCAAACTCAGCACGATATTGTTAGCGGACAGCTTTCGTATGAAATTTATAACAAAAACATGAAAGATAAATACTCAACATATTTATCGTTTCAAACAACACACCGAGATAGCTATTATGGTGGTGGCGGAAATACTGATAACTTAAACGATCAACTTTTGGCGGCTAGTTATTACGGAAATTCCGATGATATTTTGCTTACAGTAGGAGGGCAGTATGCTCACAATTTCGATAACTCAACATTTACATCTGGGTTAGAAATTCGTCATAATAATGTGGTTGATATGATGCCGGGTTATAACCGAAAAATAGATCAAACTGTAAATAATTTAGGAATTTACGCTCAGTACGAATTTAAGCCAATAGAAAAGATTAAACTTTTATTTGGAGGTAGATACGATTATAATCCAATAAATGGAGTGTTCGATTACGGAGATTTTGTTGACGAAAACAATCTTGAAATGTCGGAATTTACACCTCGTGCTTCTATACTTTATAATGTTTCAGATGACGATCAAATTAGATTAACTGTTGCTCAGGGGTTCCGCCCTCCTCAAGCTTTCGACGAAGATTTGCATATTGAGACCATTGGTGGAGCTGCAAAAATTGTGCGTATGTCGCCCGATTTAAAAGTTGAAACATCGAACAGTGCAACTTTAGGATATGAAAAATCAGCCGATATTTGGGGTTCCTCTTTCAATTTTGCTATTGATGGTTTTTACACAAAACTTAATAACCCTTTTGTAAACGTACCATCGTTTGTTAAAGATCCAACTATTCCTGACAATGTAATTTTGGTTGAAAAACGTAACGGGTCGGGTGCAACTGTATTTGGATCTAATATTGAGGTTAGCGCATATTTTTCGGATAAATTAAATATGCAAATGGGTATGACTTTTCAAAAATCGGAGTACGATGATGAGGAAGTTATTGTAGAAGGAGAAGATGAAAAAGGAAACGAAGTTTCAGTTTCAACAAAAACAATGCCAAAATCTCCAAATTCATATGGATACTTTAGTTTACAATATTTGCCTTTCGAAGATTTTTCGGCAAACTTTACAGGAGTATATACAGGAAAAGGAATTATAGCAAGTCAAACTTATTTGCAGATAAAAGAAACTACAGACTTTTTCGAGTTAGGAATTAAACTTTCGTACGATTTACACATTAGTAATAGTATGAAATTGCAAATGAATGCCGGAGCTCAAAATATTTTCAACCAATATCAAACCGATTTAGAAATAGGGAAAGATAGAGATGTAGGATATATTTACGGACCATCTCAGCCACGTACTTATTATTTAGGATTAAAAATAGGTGTGTTTTAAATTTATCATATACGTTTATAACGTAACGGTTAATTAACTAGTACCTATAAATACTAGTTAATTTAAATTTATATACACAAATAATAGTGTCATGTTATTTAATAAAAAAAGCCTTTGAGTTTACGTAAACTCAAAGGCTTTTTTTATTGTTTATTTTTAGAGTATTAAATTGATAATTAACCATTAACTACATTATCAACCCAAGTTCTTTAAGTACAATATCGGCATTAACTCTATCGTTCATTCCGTTTTTAAGTTTGTAATCGTAAATTAACTGTTTGTTTTTATCCTGAATAAAATCGAAAGAATAGTTACTGATATTATTAGGATAAGTATCTTCTAATTCTCCAAGTTTCACATCGTGTGTAGCAAGTATTCCGGTAGTTTTAAGGCTTAGTAATTTGTTAACTATAGCTACACTTCCATTGTATTTCGAATGACTATTTGTACCCCTTAAAATCTCGTCGAGTATAAAGAATGTTGGTATTTTAGACGTTTCAATTTCTTCTAAAATACTTTTTAGTTTATTAATTTCGGCCTTAAATGTTGAGATGTTTTCGGTTACCGAATCGGTTATATGTAAATACGTTAATACTTTTGATGGAGTAAACACAAATTTCTTTGCAAACACTACCGAACCCATTCCGGCAAGTATCATATTTACAGCTATCGAACGCAAGAAAGTACTTTTACCCGACATGTTTGGTCCTGTAATTATATCAAGTTTAGATATGTTAAACACGTTGTATGTGTTTTCTATTACATCTTTTTTATTTATAAGTGGGTGGTAGAAGTTTGTGGCACTTAATTCAAAATCTTTTTCTGATATTTCGGCAAAGTTTAAATCTGGATTATTGTATTTCAAAACGGCCAAACTTGTTAAGGCTTCAAATTCTCCTATGGTTTTTAAATGATTATTAATATTTAGGTTTCCACTTTTCCATTTATCAAGCTTGCTGATAATTCTTAAATCCCATAAAAATAAAATATTAAGTATTGTACCAACAATTATGTTTAATCTGAAATCGAACTTTTCAATTAATGATTTTAGTTTTAAAATTTCAGTAGAAAACCCCTTATTGTTATCTGCTAATTTATTTAATAATTCTGAATCCCATTTTTTGTTTTCAATTAATAACGATGCGTTGTAGAATGCACTCAAATCATTAGAAGTATTCGATACCATCATGTGTAACCTATTAACTTCTTGCATGTTTAATAAATTTACAATTGAGTTTACAAAAAACATCAACATAAATATTGCAAAGCTAAATTTAGCAAATAAAAATAACGATAGAGCAAATACAATTACCATTACAGCATCAATACCAAACATAATTTTAAAAAATAGAGGTTTCTTTTGTACTATCGATTCTTGATTAACAAAATTAGTTAAACGCTTGTAATCATCATCTGCTGATATATCTAATAATTCATTCTGAAAATCATGTACCCAATCATTATTATTCGATAGATTTTTAATAGCGTTTTGTGTATATCTAATATCTTCATTATGCTTATAGTTTACAAACATATCAGCCAATTTATTTATTCCGAATAAAGTTGATGCCCTATTTATAAGATGAAAAATAGATTTGCTACCATATAGGTTTAAGTCGTTCGATAAATCGGCATATTTTTCAGCATACTTATCAGCCTTATTGTAAATGTTTTCTTTTCCTGAAAGTGTGTCAATTTCGTTTTTACAAATCTTAATTGATTTATCAGTTCTTTTAATTTTATTCTGAATACCGATATGTTTTCTAACCGAAATCATAAGTAATATTAGTATTAAAATAAGTACACCTAATAGTTGAGTAGGTAATAAGTATTTTGATAAATAGGTTATTAATGCAAAGCCTCCTAAAAAAATAAAGATTCTGATATACGACCAATTCGACGCTTTACTTTTTAAATCAGATAATTTCGTCTCTAATTCAAGTAGTTGATTATTATATGATTGTATTATTTTCATGATTATAAATATGTTTTTTTATGTAAAAAATACTCATTAATGAGTATTGACAATTATATTCTGCGAATATACATTTGTAGTGTACTATAAAAGTGTAAAGTGTTATAAAATTTATAAGTATAAATTAAGGGGGATTAAGAAAAGTATCAAGTGGGGTTGACTTTTCTTATTTAAAAAAGCTACAGATGGGCATCTGTAG
The DNA here is from genome assembly GCA_023145615.1 of Ichthyobacteriaceae bacterium. GTDB lineage: Bacteria > Bacteroidota > Bacteroidia > Flavobacteriales > JADGDT01 > JADGDT01. The sequence goes on from JAGLDK010000093.1 coordinate 8,063, forward strand.
TTTTTTTATGCCTTTTTTTAGTTTAAACCGATGAAAGATTATATGTAAATTCAATATTATATTAATGTTTTTATAGTTGTAATTTTTAAAGAAATTCTAAAAAAAAAATACTTGAGCTTGAACTAAGTAAACCCGAATTCAATTTTAATTAACCATTGACAATTAAAGATTAACAATTATTAATTGTAATTTATGTAAAAAATAAATTTACAATATGGAAATAGTTACAGCACTTAATAATGGAGTTTTTAAAATTACGTTAAACCGTCCAAAAGCATACAATTCGTTTAATACTAATTTGGCAAAACTGCTTCAAACCGAATTAGATAATGCTGATAAAAATAATGCAGTTAAAGTTGTAATTATAACTGGAGAAGGTAATGCGTTTAGTACCGGGCAAGATATAAAGGAGCTTTTAGATACTAATGGTCCAGAGCTGTCAACTATTTTATCCGAAAATTTCAATCCTATTATACGTAAAATACGTAATACTTCTAAACCTGTTATTGCTGCAGTAAACGGTGTTGCTGCCGGAGCAGGTGCAAATATAGCTTTGGCTTGCGATTTGGTTGTTGCTTCAAAATCGGCACAATTTATTCAAATATTTTCTAAAATTGGATTAATGCCCGATGCGGCTGGAACTTTTTATTTACCCCGATTAATAGGAAGGCAAAAAGCAATGGCTGCTGCAATGTTGGCCGAACCTATTTCTAGTACAGAGGCCGAAAAAATAGGTATGATTTATAAATGTATTGATGATTTACAGTTCAACGACGAAGTAAATAACCTGGCAACAAAACTTAGCAAGCAACCTACAAAAGCACTATCGCTAATTAAAAAAGCCTTTAACTTATCCGAATCAAATACTTTCGAACAGCAATTAAAAGTAGAAGAAGACTTTCAGTATGAACTATCATTAACCAACAATTTTAAAAATAGTATTCAGGCATTTGTTAAAAAACAAAAATAAAAATGTTTTTAATCTTTAAAATGTAACCGTTAATAGTTGGTTATAAAATAGTAGTTAACTTATTAATAACTTACATCAATAGTGTGTTGTTATATAATTAGCGTATTTAAAAATCAGATTATTAGGGTTTTAGAAAAATGTATTTTATATCTTTAACATATTATGTTTTAGTAGTGCCAATTTTCATCAAAAAAGATTGATGTATAAATAGAAGTTGTTTTTTATCGGTAAGTATTATTAATAGTTTGTACAATATGTATTTGTACCTCAATAATTTATTGAATGCTTTATTTGTTTAGAAAAATTTGGAATAATACATTTTGGAGTAATGTTATTTTATGGGCGGTATTATATATAGTATTTCTGCACGATTATATTGAAAAATATTTAGGTGCCACTCATTCTTTAGGAAATGCGCTATTGGTTTTTGTAATAATTATAGTACCTATATATATACATAACTTAGTTCTGTTGCCTAAATTGTTATTGAAACAGAAATTTGCGATGTATTTGTTTAGCTTAATTATGTTGTTGCTTGTTACCGGAATTATAATTTCGTTCGGAAAGGGTAATTTACTACTTTATACATTAAGGTATCTTTTAGTATTCTTTTTTGCTGTTGCAGTAAATTTTGCAAAAAGAGAAATTGTTTCCGAAATGGAAAGAAAAAGTATTGAACTTAATAAACGAGAGATGGAGTTAAATGCTTTAAAAGCACAAGTTAATCCACATTTTTTATTCAATACATTAAATAATATATATGCTCTTACGCTTACAAAGTCTGATGATGCACCAAATGCAGTGCTTGAATTAGCCGGATTAATGAGATATCAATTAAAAAGTACCGAAAAAGATTTGGTATCTTTAGAAGAGGAAATAGAATTTTTACGACAATATTTTTCGTTAGAAAAAATTAGGGTAGGAAATCGTGCAAATATTACTTTCAAAGTAGAGCTCGATGAATATTCTCTTTGGATTCCGCCAATGATAATTATGACTTTTGTTGAAAATGCTTTTAAACATGGAGTTAATAGAGATAAAAGTAAATCCTTTATTAGAATATTTATATCTTCAGTAAAGCATAATTTAGAGGTAATTGTAGAAAATGGAAAGCCAGAAAAAAAATCGGTAGAAACCGGATTCGGTGGTTATGGTTTGAAAAACGTAAAACGTAGACTAGAATTACTATTGCCAAACAAACATGAAATTAATGTTCAGGAAACTGACGATAAATACGTAACAATAATAAAACTTAAACTATGACATTCACCTGTATTATTGTAGACGACGAACCATTAGCACAAAGTGTAATAGAAACTTATTTAAACAATATAAAAGATATTGAACTTAAAGGAAAGTTTGATAATGCAATTGATGCAATGAATTATCTGAATTCAAACAAAGTTGATTTAATGTTTTTAGATATTAATATGCCAGAGTTAAATGGTATGGACATGCTAAAATCGTTAGCAGTAAAGCCCGAGGTTATTTTAACAACGGCATATTCAGAGTACGCCATTGAAAGCTATGAGTTAGGAGTTTCCGATTATCTTTTAAAACCTATTGCATTACCTCGTTTTTTAAAAGCTGTAAATAAGGTAATAAACAATCTTTCTAAAGAGCAAAGTTTTAAAGAAGGAGGAGGAGATAAACCACGATATGTATTTATTAAGGTTGATGGAATAAACCTTAAGCTTTCTCTTGAAGATATTAGATATATAGAAGCCTATGGAAATTACCTTAAAGTTTATACGTCCGAAAAAATGTATTTGATAACAGATACAATGATTAATTTCATGACATTACTTGATGATGATTTTATACGAGTACATAAGTCGTATATAGTGCCATTATCTAAAATTGAAAAACTTGTTGGTAATAGAGTGCATATAGGAGAAGATCAAATACCTATAGGAAACACGTATAAATCTGATTTAAAAAGTAAAATCACCAATAAGTAAGATTCGTAATATTTTTTAAAAAAAAACATAACCGTCAAATTGTATTTATATAAATGCAGTTCGATGGTTTTTGTGTTTTCAATAATTTAGTGCTATTTCTGAATTTTATAATATAATTATGGGCGTGTCCATTCCGCTCTCGCTCCATGGTCGGGCTATCACTCATACTCCTCGCGTTGTATTTCCGCTATCGCTACAAAACAACACTGCGGGGTAACCGTTCTATCCCTCACGCAAGAAAAGAAGAAAGGTAAGAGAGGAAGGTTAAAATAAAGTAAACCCGACAAGTGGGCATATACTTTTGTAAAAAGCAGGAACTAAAACATGTAAAAATACACTTCATCAGTAAAATCATGCACTTCATCAAATAACACAAGAGAT
>JAGLDK010000094.1 GCA_023145615.1 Ichthyobacteriaceae bacterium
CTATATAAAATACTAAAAAAATAAAGCAATCTATGTAAAATGGGTTGCTTTATTTTTTTTTATAAACATTACTGTCATTTGTCAGTTTTTGTAATGAATAAAAGGTCTTATTTTATACATATTTAAAAAATCAACATATTACTGAATACAACAACCTAAAAATATAATCATGAATAAATTATTGAGCATCGGTGTTATTGGGAAATCATTGAAAGAAAATGAAAAACGTGTAGCTATACATCCCGAACATTTAGATTTAATTCCTGATGAATTATTAAAACAAATTACCTTTGAGGAGGGTTATGGCGAAAATTTCGGTATTAAAGATAGCACTCTTGCAGGTTTAACATCGGGTAAAGTTGCTAGCAGAAAAGAAATTTTAAACGATTTTGATTGTGTTTTAATGCCTAAGCCTTTAGTTAAGGACTTAATGGAAATTAAAGAAGGTGCAGTTATTTGGGGTTGGCCACATTGTGTGCAAAACGAGGAACTTACTCAAATAGCTATTGATAAAAAACTTACGCTTATTGCTTGGGAAGAAATGTTTACTTACAACGAGCAGGGAGCTAAAAAGTCTCATATATTTTCGAAGAACAACGAAATTGCTGGTTATGCTGGTGTTATACATTCGTTAGGATTAATAGGTGTTAATGGTTCGTACGGAAAGGCTCGAAGAGCTGCAATATTTGGTTATGGATCAGTTAGTCGTGGAGCAATTAAGGCTTTAGAAGGTCAGGGTTTTACGGATATTACTGTGTATAAAGATTTCTCTTCGAAAGTAGAATCAGAGTATAACGACATCTCGTTTAAGCAACTTAAAACCAACAGTAATGGAGATATGTTTGTTATGAATAGTGATGGTTCTAAAACTCAATTGTCGGAAGATTTATCGGATAAGCAAATAATTGTTAATGCAATTATGCAAGATCCTATGAATCCTAAAATGTTTGTTTCAGAACAAAATTCAACAAAGTTAAAAGATGGTACTTTAATTGTAGATATTAGTTGCGATGAAGGAATGGGATTTTGGTGTTCGAAACCAACAACATTTGAACAACCAATTTTAAATATTGCAGGTAAGCACTACTACTCTGTCGATCATACTCCAAGTTTTCATTGGAATTCTGCAACGTGGGAAATTTCGAAAGAAATACTTCCTTATTTACAAGTTGTACTTGGCGGAACTGATGAGTGGCAAAAGAACGATACTATTTCTAAAGCAATTGAAATTGAAAATGGTGTTATTAAAAATAATCATATTCTTACGTATCAAAAACGTAATAATGCATACCCACATGTTGCAGTTTAAATTTTTATTAAATCATTTATTAAAAAGATTGCAATAAAAGACACTGATATCCTTTTTTAATTATATTTGCCGAAACGTAAACTAAATTAAAGAATATTATAATGGAAAAGAAATGTATAGTATGTGGTAAATCACACAAAGAAATTCCTGTAACTAAGTTTTATTACAAGGAAAGCGAATTTTATATTTGTCCTCAGCATATACCTATGTTAATTCACAAACCAACTGAATTAGCTGATATGATACCTGGAGCAAACGAATTTCCTGCAGGATAATTTATAATCAAAACTGATTATAGTTTTATCATACATCATAAAAAAAAGCGGATTGTAGCATACAATCCGCTTTTTTTTATTTTCAATAATTAGTAGAATACATGTTTTTAGAATGCCCATTTTATTCTGCCAAAAATTGATGTTCCTTTATTAAATATTACATTTTCATTTTTTTCCATAGAAAAATACTGACCGAAAACTGATATTTCCATTTCATCGGAAACAGAATACATTGCACTTGAACCAACATATAAAAACTCTCCTTGTGGTCCGTACATTGTAGATAACGATGCATTTAATAATGGAGTTATTGGATACATAACACTTCCGAATAAAGCATATTGAGTTGTAAATAAATTCTTCGGAGTTAAATCCATATACGTTACACCCAAAATTCCACCATTCATATCCTCTGCTCCAAATCCATTATAAAGAGTTTCGAACTGAATATTTAACGAATTACTAAACGAATAATCGTAATGAATAGTAGCAGTAATTTCTCCTTTTTTATTTGCTGTATTTTCAGTTGGATGATAGTACGATAACTCTCCATTAAATCCACCACCCAAAATACTACCCGACCAACCTGCTCCTACTACATAGTCTGATTCATTTAAAATTCCACCCAAAAACTGAAAATCATAACCCAATTTATTAAAGCGATATAGTAAAGCCGATGTAATTTTATCATCTTTATTTATTGAAGTTGATGATTCTATTTTACCCGATTCTCCAACATAATATTGAATACGCACAGCATCAGTTCCAGGTTTTTCTTCATAATCAAAATCGAAATACGAATATGTATTAAACAAATCGTTAGGATTCCAAACATAACTTTGCCCCCAATTTATACGTTGCCTACCTACTGTTATCTGTAAGTTTTTATATGAATAATCAATCATGAATCTATCAAACTGACTTATACCTGCCCACGAATTATTATCGGCCCATAACCATGTAAGATTTGCTTTTCCATTATCGTTGCTTAAATATTCGGAATACTTATTAGTTACAGCAAAATTATTTCCAGCCACAATACGGTTTCGTAAACTACTTTTAAAAGTAAAATTATCGTTTACATACCATTCAAAATCAATTCTGTTATGCAATACATTTTCAATAAGTATAGGTATTGTATCCGATACAATTTGCATATTAGTCATTCCTTTTACATAACCTTTTATCATGTAATTATCTTGTGCAAATGTGTTTGTAGAAATAAATATCAGCACATTTGTAAATATTAGTAACAAGTATTTTTTCATTGCTTTAATAAATTATTTAGTAATGAGTTTGGTGTTTCAAAAATAGTTATTTTAATATTTTACGGCAAAACTTTATATAATCATTTGTTTATTTACCTATGTTAATTTCTCTTTCAATAAATATATCAGCCAATAAACGTCCGTATTTTTCTGTTTTATCTTTGTATGTTTTTATATTAATTTTTTTGCCATCATTAATTGTAGTATATATTTTATTCTGAAGCCAATTTTTTTATTTTCTTCCTTCCTTTAATTGTTACTTTTTTAATTATGGTGCATTAATTACGTACAATCTTAAAACTTGTTTTTATTAATTGAATCTAAGAATCGAAAAACCTAAATCAATAATAAATGTAATTATATAGCCGTTGTAAATTTTGGTTACTTCTTTTTCAACCTTTTTATTTAGCCTATTTAAAACAACTTTTAATTGATAAATGTTAGTGAAAATATATTTTATAATTAGTGTTTTACTAATTGAGTTGAAGTTTGTTTACTGATATACATTAATACTCTGTAATTTAATTATATAAGTAATTGTAGTAAATACACTTTGTAAGAATCATACTTCATTTTACACTCTACAACTTACAATAAATCATGTACTTTTGCCGGTTGAAATTCACAATAACTAAAAATTAACAATTCATTAAAAATGAAGAGATTTAAATTTATTGAAAAGAAAAACGGCAATTACAAAGACGATTTTCTTTCTGGGCTAACAGTGGCATTAGCTCTTGTACCCGAAGCTGTTGCTTTTGCCTTTATAGCAGGTGTTTCTCCTGTTGTAGGTTTGTACGGAGCATTTATGATGGGACTTATTACTTCTATTTTTGGTGGTCGTCCGGGTATGATTTCTGGTGCAACTGGTGCTACTGCGGTAGTAATGGTGGCTGTTGTAAAACATGGAACAGATTTGGGAGGTGATTCTCTTGGACTTCAATATTTATTTGCAACTGTTATTATTGCTGGAATAATTCAAATATTAGCTGGAGTATTAAAGCTTGGTAAATTTGTTAGATTAATTCCGCATCCGGTAATGATGGGGTTTGTTAATGGATTAGCAATTGTGATTTTCCTTGCTCAAATGGGTATGTTTCAGCGTGGCGGAGAATGGTTACCTGGAGCCGAATTATATACAATGATTGGTTTGGTTGGTTTAACCATGGCTGTACTTTATTTATTCCCACTTATTACATCAAAAGTACCTGCTGGACTTGTGGCAATTGTTGGTGTAACTATTATTGCTGTTGTTTTTAATATTGATACCGAAACTGTTTTAAGTTTTGTACAAGCAAAAGGTGGTACAGGAATTGAAGCTGGTTTCCCAACTTTTGATGTGCCTACTGCCCTATTCGATATTGAAGTTTTGAAGTTTGTTTTTCCTTATGCTGCCATTATTGCTGCTATCGGATTAATTGAATCGTTAATGACTCTTAACCTTATCGACGAGCTTACTGATACACACGGAAATACTAATAAAGAAAGTATTGCTCAGGGATTGGCAAACATTACCAACGGATTTTTCGGTGGTATGGGTGGTTGTGCCATGATTGGACAAAGTATTATAAATATAAAATCAGGTGGTAGAGGTCGTTTTTCGGGTATTGTTGCATCGTTAACACTTTTAGCATTTGTAATGTTCGGATCAACTTATATCGAAATGATTCCTATTGCTGCACTTGTTGGAGTTATGTTTATGGTAGTAATTGGAACTTTTGCTTGGAGTACTTTTGGAGTAATAAATAAAATTCCTTTGTCTGATGCTATTGTTATTGTTATTGTAACCTTAACTACTGTATTTTTAGATTTAGCAATTGCTGTATTTGTTGGAGTAATAATTTCGGCTTTAGTATTTGCTTGGGAAAATGCAAAACGTATTAGAGTTAGAAAATCAATGCATGCTGATGGAGTAAAACATTACGAAGTATTTGGTCCATTATTCTTTGGTTCTACTCAATTATTTAACGAAAAATTCGATCCTAAAAACGATCCTAAAGAAGTTGTAATTGATTTTAAAGAGTCGAGAGTAGCCGATCATTCAGCTATTGATGCAATCAATAAAATTACACAACGCTACGAGGCAGAAGGTAAAACTTTGCGTTTACGCCATTTAAGTGCCGATTGTAGATTATTGATTAATAAAGCTGATAAAATTATTGAGATAAACATTATTGAAGATCCTTTATATACTGTTGCAACAGGAGGAATTGAAAAGCTTTAATATTTTATTATTACTTTAAAATATAGTTTTTACACATAAAAAGTGGGATTAATTATTGTTATAACAACAATAATTAATCCCACTTTTTTTATTCTAACTTATGTTTCTTAAATTGAAATACTATATTTGCAGAGCAACAAAATTAAGAACAATAAAATGTTAGATAAAAAAATATTTACCACAACATATTTCGGTCCTATTGATTATTATGCACATATTATACAGTCGGCAAATGGCATTATAATTGAAAAAGACGATAATTTTCAGAAACAAACTTACCGTAATAGAACTTATATTTATGGAGCAAATGGTAAGTTGATGTTGAATGTTCCGGTTAGTCATATTACTGATAATAATAACCGTAAAAAAACTAAAGATTCAATAATTGCTAACGAATTTAAATGGCAAAAATTACATTGGAAATCTATAGAATCGGCATACCGCACCTCCCCTTATTTCGAGTATTACGAAGATGATATAAAACCAATTTTCGAAAGAAAATATGAAAATCTGTTTGAGTTAAATAATGATATAATGGATTTTATTTCCGAAACTTTACAAACTCCAATTGAAAGAGAATTTACGGAAGAGTACTTTGCGGAACCTGAAAATATTGTTGATTTACGAAATAATTTTTCAACAAAAAAAACTACACAAATTGAGTTACCAGAATACACTCAGGTGTTTTCTAACAAACTTGGTTATATTCCTAATTTAAGCATATTAGATTTAATATTTAACGAAGGACCAAACGCACTTAATTATCTCGAAAATGTTTCGTTGTAAATTAAAAACTAAATTTAAAATCTCAATAAGTAAAATTTTAAAACATAAAAAAAGCTATCCAAAATTTGGGTAGCTTTTTTTATGCGTATATGTGGTGCTTTTTACTTCAATGTTTTATTTAAACGATGATTGTATTATTTTATACACTACTCCAATTGCTAATGCAATTAATACAAACATTATAATAGTACCTACAATTTTAACTAAGCTAATAATAACAGCTACTATAACAATAATTATTCCTAAACGTAATAGTTTATCCATCATTTGGTTTTTATTCTTTTTATGTTCAACTAATAAAAGCTTCATAAAATTTAATGAAGTATTTTATATACAAGTTCTTTTAATATTTCGCCTTGTGGTAAGGCACTTGCTGTAATTCCTTTTGTAGCAGTATCTGCATCTCGTAAAAAACTAATTACTCTAACTGCTTTTCTTTTGTCGTAATTTCTTGATGCTGTAATATATTCATCAACAAAAAACGGATTAACCCCCAGCTCTTTTGCTATTGATTGTTTCGATTTATCGGTTAAAGAATGTATTATTAAAATCTTAGAAAAATAACTAAATATTAAAGGTAAAGTTGCAAGTATAGGATTGTCTTTAGGATTTTTAGCAAAGAAATTTATTATTCTATTTGCTTTTAAAACATCCTTTAAGCCCAATGCAGTAGTAAGTTCAAAAGTATTATAATCTTTACTTATTCCAACATTATCTTCAATATGATTAGCTGTAATATGCGTACCTTTTTCTAATACAATTTCAAGTTTATCAAGTTCTTTCGATACCTTACTTAAATCGGTTCCCAAAAACGAAACCAACATTTGGTTTGCTCTTTCATCAATAGTATAGCCCTTTCCTTTTAATACTTTAGCTACCCAAACAGGCATTTCGTTTTCGTATTTCTTTTTACCATCGAAATAAACCCCCGATTTTTTAACCTCTTTTATAAATGCCGATCTACCATCGAGCTTTTTATATTTATATGCAAAAACCAAAATTGTAGAATTTTGCGGAGATTTTGCATACTCTAATAAATCATTTAATTTACGAGTAATATCAACCACACTTTGTGCCTCCCTAACTATTACAACTTGATATTCCGACATCATTGGAAAACGTTTTGCCGTTGATAAAATGGTTTTAACATCAACAGCATTACTTCCACTACCACCTCCGTATAAAATGCTAAGGTTGAAATCTCGTTCCGATTCGTGCAGAACATTTTTTTCAATAAACTCAGCAAGCTTATCAATATAATACGGTTCATCTCCTGTAAAAAAGTAAATAGGTTTATAATTTTTGTTTTTTATATCCTTTACAATCTCATTTACTATTGTGTCTTGTTTTACTTTAGCCATATTTATTAAATTAACAGTAAGAATTTTTAATTATAAAACCATTTACGCCTGATAATCAACCTGTATTTTATTTTTTAAACAGAATTCAATATTATAACATTTTATCATAAATATATTCTTAAGTGCTATCAATTTTAAAAATAGCAATTCTATATATCAATTTTATTAAAAATTATCTTTGTATTAGTATTAAATATCAATATAACCATTATGCTTTTAGGCATATTATACGGTATTAAAAACAATAATTTAAAGCTACAATTATATAGTTGCCGTTAGGTTTAATTAATATTATATAACTATGTAGATGTATAAACATAAAAATAAACAAAAATGAAATTAGTATTTGCAACCGAAGATAAAGTAACAATTAACAGAATGACAGGCAGATCTCCTTTATTTGCCTTTTATACAATTGAAAACGGAGAAGTAAAAGATATTGAATATGTAGAAAATAATCATAGCCACGACCATTCTCATGATCATGATGATGAAAACGGACACGGACACAGCCATAAAGCAATTATTAACGAAATTGTAAAAAGAGATGCTTTATTTATAACTCGTCATTTGGGTAAACATTTTAAAGAAGGAGTTATTGAACTTGGAGTTAACTTTAAAATGACTCAAGAAGAAAATATTGAAAAAGCTATTAAGTTATTTTCATAAACTTTAAGTTTATGCAGTTTTTAAAACAAAAATAAACCCCGCTTTTGGAGGGGCTTATTTTTGTTTTAAAAATTCAGACATAGTATATTAAGGTGTAATAATTATGTCATGAAACATTAAACTCATATTATTAAGTGTGGCGCAAAGTATTTTTTAGGTAGTTGAAAAATTAACTATTATGCTTGTTTACCAATCGCGTCTGTTAAATCTGCTC
>JAGLDK010000095.1 GCA_023145615.1 Ichthyobacteriaceae bacterium
CTTTTTCATGGTAAATTTGGGTAGTTGTTAGGCTTGTAGAAATTTCTGCAAGCCTTTTTTTATTCTTTATTTAAAACATCAACAATCATAAACTTTATCAATAAAAAACTCCCACCGATAAAATTATCAGTGGGAGTTTTTTATTAAAATTTAACTCAAGTTACAAATACAACTTAGCAAGTTACTTTATACTTAAAATACTAAATTGACAACACAGCTTTAGTTAACCAACTTTTCAACTCTTCATTCAACTTATCTCCAAGTTTATTTAATGTAAAGTTATTATAGTCATTCAACCAATTAACTTCTTCTTGGGTAAGTAAATTTTTCATAACCGGACGAGTATCTATAGGACAAATAGTTACGGTTTCGAATTCCAGAAATTCACCAAATTCGGTAGTTTTCCAATTATTAGTAACAACCAAATTCTCAATTCTAATACCATGTTTTCCGGATCTATACAACCCTGGCTCGTTCGACGTTACACTACCCACAAGTAGTGGATTATTATTTGTATCAGGACGAATACCTTGTGGACCTTCGTGCACATTCAAGAAAAAACCAACTCCATGCCCTGTTCCATGATGATAGTTTAAACCCTCTCGCAATAATGGCTGACGGGCAAGTGTATCTAACTGATAACCTTTTGTTCCAACAGGAAACTTTGCAAGTGCCAACTGAATATGACCTTTAAGCACAAGTGTATAATCTCTTTTTTCTTCCTCAGTAAGTTTTCCTAGCGGAATAGTACGTGTTAAATCGGTAGTTCCATCGTAATACTGAGCACCCGAATCTACTAAAACAAAACTATTAGCATTTAACTCAATGTTAGTTTCAGGAGTTGCAAAATAATGAATTATAGCTCCATGCTGTTTGTAACCAGCAATAGTACTGAAACTCTCGCCTACAAATCCTTCTTGCTGACTTCGTAATTCATATAACTTATCCGAAATATCAATTTCAGTAATCTTTTCTTTTCCAATATTAGTATCAATCCAATGCAAAAACTCAACCATTGCAACACCATCTTTAACCATGGCATTTTTTATGTTAGAAATTTCAACAGTGTTTTTTATCGATTTAAATATTGTAGATGGGTTTATTAAATTTATAACTTTATTATTAGCATTAACAAAGTCATAAACCTTTTGATTCATTCTTTCGAAATCAATCAAAAAACTTTCGTTTTTTACATTAGTATTAATGTACTCCTCAAGTTTATTATATTCTTCAATACTAACACCTTCGTTTTTATACAACTCAACATCTAATGCCGATAATTTGTTTTTATCAATAAATAAAACCGTTTTATCTATTGATATATATGCATAAGCAACTGCAACAGGATTGTAATCAACATCGCTTCCTCTAAGGTTAAAAACCCAAGCAATATCGTCTAAAGTTGCTAATAAAGTAGAATCTATTTTTTTAGAAGCTAAAGACTCTTTTACTCTTTTAATTTTATTCGAAACCTTTTCTCCTGCATATTTAACATCTAAAATATATGCACTACTAACAGGCATTTGCGGTCTATTATTCCAAATAGGAGATATTAAATCGAAGTTACCCACAACATTAAGTCCCGAAGTATTTAATGCTGATTGCAATGTATTGTATTCCGAAACTGAGTAAACCGAAGCATCAACACCAACATTACTTTTTTTATCAAGATTTTGAATCAGCCAATTTTCAATACTAGCAACATCAGCCATTCCTTGTTTATGCAATATCATTTCCGAACCGCTAAGTTGCTCTTCGGCTTGTAGAAAATATCGTCCATCAGTCCATAAACCAGCACTGTTTTTTGTTACAACAACAGTACCTGCCGAACCTGTAAAACCCGAAATCCATTGTCTTGAACTCCAAAAATCGGCAACATATTCGCTTATATGAGAATCTGTACTAGGAATTATATATGCATCTATATTTGCTTTTTCCATCTGCAAACGCAGAGCTGAAATTTTTTCGTTTACCTTCATTATAATAAGTGTTAATTATTAATCTTAATTGATAAAATAAAACCTACTATAATTTTATCAATTAATATTTACAAAGATAATTAACAATAATACATTGAGCAATTGATTAGTTTAATCAAAGTTTATAAAAATGATATTCAACGCAAATAAAGAATTTACGCCACCACTTATTTGACAAACATTATATTATGAATTATATATCTAAAAAATTAACGATACTGTTACTAATAATAACAGTATAAAAACAGTAGTTTTTAAAGATAAGTACACTTTCATGAGTATTTAATTTAGGTTATGGTAGCTTGTTTAGTACACCGAAAGTAAACTATAAAAACATATATTCATATACTCAATAATAAGTACACTATAGCAAACAACAAACATACATATCATTACATATTAACTACCAATGCAATAACAATTCATTAGTGTTGAAAAAAATCATAAAATAAAATAAATAATATAAAACACTTGCCTATAACAAAAACTACACTATATTTGCACCGCAATAAGGAAACAATATTTTCTTTTAATTGCCTTGGTGGCGGAATTGGTAGACGCGCTGGATTCAAAATCCAGTGATTTAATTATCGTGCGGGTTCGATTCCCGCCCAAGGTACATACACGATGTATGTCAATGATACTAAGTGATTAGGCACAAATTTAATTTTAAATTTGTGCCTTTTTTTATGTCAAAATTGCTAGATTTAATACGCACCGAATATACTGGATCACCCATTATTTCGGATCACCCATTATTTCTGGGGA
>JAGLDK010000096.1 GCA_023145615.1 Ichthyobacteriaceae bacterium
AAAAAAATATTTTAATTCAAATAAATATAAAAAACGCTCAATTTTTATATTTTTGCCATCTACTCATATTTACTACTATTTTTAATTTTAAACTATTGATAAATTTGTTTTGATTTTTCAACTACAAACTAAAACTCGTATCAATAAATGTTTATTAATATATATTACCACAAATAATTTTTCATAAACCATACTCAATTACCTATGTCAACCATCACTCTTACAAGCGATTTTGGTCTTAAAGATTATCATGTAGCATCATTAAAGGGAAGTATTTTATCGGAAATTAACAACACTAACATTATTGATATTTCTCATCAAATTTCGCCTTTTAACCTTACCGAAACTGCCTATATTTTACGTAACTCGTATCATAAGTTTCCTAAAAAAACAGTTCATGTAATTGCTGTTGACTCGGAATATAGTGACGACAATAAACTTATTGTTGCCAAATACAATAATCAATATTTTGTTTGTGCCGATAATGGGGTTTTAACTATGATAATTGATGATGTTGAAAATGCAGAGATTTACGCTATAAACATAACAGGTAATTTATGGGATAATTTTAATTCTACATCTACATTAATAAGTTCGGCTTGCCATATTTTAAAAGGCAAAAAACTTAGTACTATTGGACGTAAAATTAGTACCATTAAAAAACTATCTCCGCTAAACCCTATTATTTCAAAAGATGGGAGAAAAATTACAGGTAACATAATTTATATTGATAATTATGGAAATGCAATTTCAAACATATCTCGTGATTTTATAAATAACATAAAAGGAGAAGGTAATATGGTTGTAACTTTTCGAAATCATTTTTGGAATAAAATTTTTAATCAGTACAACGAAATTGCTTATAAAGGTGGCATTAAAATGAACGATTGTGATGGAAAAAAACTTGCACTTTTTAATTCCGAAGATTTATTAGAAATTGCAATTTACCGTAGTAATTTAGATACTGTTGGTGGTGCATCTACCCTACTAGGCATACGTTACCTTGATACTTTAACAGTTGAAATACAAAACAACACTGATACAAAATAACTTGTAAATGGTTAATTATCCAGCACCTATAAATACTCGTTAATTTAAATTTATATACACAAATAATTGTGTCATGGCACTTAATACAGTTTTTATGGATGGTTAAAAAACCAACAACATAAAATTAGTTATCATTATTTGTAATATAACCATTCATAAAAAACATCAACTTTCAAGCATAAAAATAAATGTGGGCATTATATAAAAAAGAAATAAATAGTTTTTTTTCATCGGCAATTGGTTATTTAGTGCTGATGATATTTCTGGCAGTAAACGGATTATTACTTTGGTTTTTCAATACAGGTTTTAATATTACAGAAAGTGGATACGCATCGTTAACCAACTTTTTTACAGCCACGCCATGGTTTTTTATAGTATTGATTCCGGCAATAACAATGGGTATGTTTTCTGAAGAAAAACGCCTCGGAACTTTCGATATTTTACTTACCCACCCAATAAAAATATCTCGGATATTTTTTGCAAAATATTTGGCAACATTAACACTTGTAGTTTTGGCACTACTACCAAGTATTGTTTATGTTTATTCAATATATCAGCTTTCGTTACCGGTTGGAAACATCGATTTAAGAGCTATTTTTGGTTCATATATTGGTTTGCTTTTTATTGCATCTTCGTTTTCTGCAATAGGTATGCTTGCGTCTACTTTTAGTAGCAATCAAATTACGGCATTTTTAACTTCCATAATTATTTCAATATCGTTGTATTATGGTTTCGAATTAACATCAAACTTAAACCTATCGGTAAACTTAAATAAACTTGGTATGCTGTGGCATTACGAAAGTTTAGGGAGGGCTTTATTCGATGTAAACGACTTATTATATTTTACTTCTATTACCGTAATATTTTCGGCTTTATCAATTTTACTTCTACAAAAAAACAGTTCTAATAAAGCTGAAACAAAAAGTAATTACATTAATTTATTGAAACTAATTGGTGGTTTTGCTGTTTTACTTTGGGTGTCGAGCATAGCTGTTTGGAGATATGATTTTACTTCTGATAAAAGATATACTCTAAAAAAACAAACTATAAATATTGTTGAAAACACAAAATCAAACACTGTAATTCAAATTTATTTAACCGGAGATTTGCCTTATAGTTTTAAGCGTTTAGAAAATGAAGTAAAACGTATATCAAACGATTTTTCGAGATACAACAACAATATTTCAAGTGTATTTTACAATCCTTATGATATAACCGACACCAAAAAAAGAAACGAATACTTAAACAGTTTAACCGAAAAAGGTTTAGTTCCTACCAATTTAGAAATTAACAAAAATGGAGAACATAAATCGAAATACATTTTTCCGTGGGCAGTAATAGTTCAGGGTAAAAAAACAATAAGAGTAAATTTATTGAAAAGTAAACTTGGTGCATCGCCCGAGGAACAACTAAATAATTCTATTGAAAATTTAGAATATGCCATTGTTGATGCCCTAAATAAAGTTAATAAAGGGGTAAAACCTAAGGTTGGTATTTTAGGTGGACACGGAGAACTTAGAGATGAGTATATTGTTGATTTCTTAAAAAGTCAAGTCCAATATTATCAATTCGAAAAAATAAATCTTAACGAATTTGATAACACAAACAATCAGCAATTAAACCAAATTGACGCTATTGTAATTGCAAAACCTGCAACCAAATTTTCGGATAAAGACAAACTGTTTATCGACCAATATATAATGAATGGTGGTAATACAATGTGGTTAATTGATGGTGTTTTTGCCGATAACGATTCGTTAATGCAAACTGGTAAAACATTGGCTTATGCCAGAGATTTGGGTTTAAATCAAATGTTGTTTCGTTATGGGTTTCGTGTAAATCAAAATATTGTAAAAGACCTACAATCGGCACCAATTAAACTTGCTAGTGGGGCAATGGGTAGCAATGTTCAATATCATACTTTGCCGTGGACTTACACTCCTATTTCTTTCCCCGAATCGAACCATCCTATTGTTAAAAATATTGAGGCTGTTAAATTCAATTTCGCATCATCAATTGATACAATTTTAAGTCCGAATGTGAGAAAGGAAATTCTTTTGAAATCATCGAAATACACTCGTATTTTTGGAGTTCCTAATTTTATTGAACTTAATGAAGTTGAGAAAAAGCAAAATCAACTTATGTATAATGCCAAAGGTAAAATACTGGGACTTTTATTAGAAGGTAATTTTACATCGGCATACAAAAACCGACTTCTGCCCTACTCTATATCTAATTATAAAAATCAGAGTAAAAATGCAAAAATGATTGTTTACTCCGATGGAGATTTAATTGCAAACGATTATAAAAACGGAGAACCACTTCCGCTTGGCTACGATAAATGGTTTAATAAACAATACGGAAATAAAGAATTAATGATAAATTCGTTGAGCTATTTGGTTGATGATTCTAACATTTTAGATATAAAAAGAAAAGAGGTTACACTACGTTTACTTGACAAGAAAAAGGTAAAAGAAGAAAAAACATTTTGGCAATTATTAAACATTATTGCACCACTTTTTATACTCCTTATTTTCGGAATAATTTTCTCTTTTTTAAGACGAAAAAAATATAGATAATTAATTAACTTGCACATATTATTACTCAATGCTTTTGAGTACTTGATATTTAATGTAAATTACTGCAAATCAAATATCAACAAAACAAATAAACGACAATAAACACTGTACAAATATGAAGTTTTTGGTTTCGAGTTCATTGCTTTTAAAGCAACTTAAAGTATTAGGGGATGTAATTGGTAACAACAATACAATGCCTATTTTAGATAATTTCCTTTTCGAAATAACAGATTCCACGCTTACCATAACAGCTTCTGATTTAGAAACTACAATGTCGGCTAGTTTAGAAATTGAATCTAAAACTGATGGAGCTATTGCTATTCCGGCTAAATTGCTGTTAGAAACTATTAGAACTTTTCCTGAACAGCCACTTACATTTACTAAAAACGAAGATTTAAATATTATCGAAATCAGTTCGGATTACGGAAAATATGCTCTATCGTATGTTGATGGAGAAGAATTTCCTAAAGCCGAAATATTAAAGGATCAATCAGAAGTAATCATTAATTCTAAAATACTTTCTACTGCAATATCTAAAACAATTTTTGCAGTTGGTAACGACGATTTACGTCCGGTAATGTCTGGAGTTTTTATATCTCTTACGCCCGAAGGAATTACATTTGTTGCTACTGATGCTCATAAACTTGTAAAATATAATCGTACTGATATTGTTTCAGAAAAGGAATCGGGTTTTATTATGCCAAAAAAACCTCTTACACTTTTAAAAAATACACTTTCAGGAGCCGATTTAGATGTTAAAATTGAGTACAACGAAACTAATGTTATTTATACTACCGATAATATTATTTTAGTATCTCGTTTAATTGAAGGTAAATATCCTAATTACGAAGCTGTAATTCCGAAAGTAAATCCTAATGTACTTACTTTAGATAGAGTTAGTTTTTTAAACTCGGTAAAACGTGTTTCAATATTTGCTAACAAAACAACTCATCAAATTAAGTTGAGTATTAAAGGCTCTGAAGTTCAAATTTCGGCAGAAGATATTGACTATTCTAATAAGGCAGACGAAAAAATTACAGGAAATTATAATGGAGATGATATGCAAATTGGATTCAATTCTAAATTCTTAATTGAAATGCTAAACAGCCTTGAATCGACTGATATTACTCTTGAAATGTCGGCACCTAATCGTGCAGGTATCCTATCGCCTACCGATAGTTTAGAAGATGGAGAACAAATACTTATGCTTGTAATGCCTGTAATGGTTAGCGCATAAATTTATATATTTATTGGTGTTTAAAATTAGTGGTTCAATAATAATTGATCTACTAATTTTAAACACCTTTTTTATTTTAACACAATATTGTTAACAAGTGAACAAAAAACTATAGGTTTTAGTGAACAAGCAAACACAATTAATTCAAGTAAGTGTGTTAAATTAACAATTAAATTACCTTTTAAATTAAAAAAAATGACAGCACCAAAGGCTAAAAAAATAGAGCACAAACTAACCAAGTTTAACGATATAAGAATTGATAATTATTATTGGCTTAATGATAGAGAAGATGAGGAAGTAATAAATTATTTAAATGCCGAAAATGATTATTTAAAAGAAGAAACAAAACATACCGATGATTTTCAGAAGGATCTTTTTGATGAAATGAAAGCTAGGATTAAGGAAGATGACGAATCGGTACCTTATAAAAAAAATGGATACTTTTATTTAACTCAATTTTTAAAAGGTAAAGAATATCCTATTTACAAACGTAGAAAAGAATCGTTGCAAGCCGATGATGAAATTATGTTTGATGTAAATTTAATGGCAAAAGATCATGCTTATTTCGAGCTTGGTGGTTTATCATTAAGTAGCAACAATAATCTTTGTGCTTTTGGGGTTGATACTTTTAGTAGAAGAATTTACACTCTACAATTTAAGAACCTGGAAACAGGCGAAATTTTAGATGATATAATTGAAAACACTACCGGAAGCTGTACTTGGGCTAATGATAATAAAACTGTTTTCTACACTAAAAAAGACGCAAAAACTTTACGATCTCATAAAATTTTCAAACATGTTTTAGGAACTGATTCATCGTTAGATGTAGAAATTTTCAGTGAAAAGGATGATACTTTTAACACTTTTGTTTACAAAACAAAATCCGATAAATTCTTGGTAATTGGATCGAGCCACACTGTAATGAGTGAGTTTAGAATTTTAGAATCGGATAATCCTAACGGAGAATTCAGAATATTTCAGGAAAGAGAAAGAGATCACGAATACGAATTTGCACATTACAACAACAAGTTTTACATCCACACAAATAAAGATGGAGCTACAAACTTTAAAATAATGATGTGCGACGAAAACAATACTGCTAAAGAAAATTGGGTTGATTTTATTCCACACCGAGAAGATGTTTTACTTGAGGGAATGGATATTTTTAACAAATATTATGTACTTGAGGAAAGAGCAAACGGACTTAACGAAATAAGAATTATTGCTTGGGATGGTAGCAAAGATTACTATCTACCTTTTAGCGAGGAAGCATATTCGGCAAACGTTGGAAACAACCCCGATTTCGATTCTGAGATTTTACGTTACGCATATAATTCTCTTACTACTCCTGCATCTATTATTGATTATAATATGACTACCGGAGATAAGGAATTAATGAAAGAGCAAGAGGTTTTAGGCAATTTTAACAAGAATAATTACGCATCAGAAAGATCGTGGGCAACTGCAAAAGATGGTACTAAAGTACCTATGACTATTGTATATAAAAAGGGTATGAAAAAAGACGGTAAATCGCCACTTTTACTTTATGCTTATGGTTCGTACGGACATACTATCGACCCTTATTTTTCTTCAATCCGTCTTAGCTTGCTTGATCGTGGTTTTACTTATGCAATTGCACACATACGTGGAAGTCAGTATTTAGGACGACAATGGTACGAAGATGGTAAAATGCTTAAAAAACTAAACACGTTTACCGATTATATTGATGTTGCCAAATTTTTAATTGATAACAAATATACTTCTGCCCAACATTTATACGCAATGGGCGGATCGGCCGGCGGTATGCTAATGGGTGGAATTATAAATATGAATCCCGAATTATTTAATGGTATAATTTCGGCTGTTCCTTTTGTTGATGTTGTTACAACTATGCTTGACGATAGTATTCCGCTTACTACCGGAGAATACGACGAGTGGGGAAATCCTAACGAAGAGGAATATTACAACTATATGAAATCGTATTCGCCATACGATAATGTTGAGAAAAAAGCATATCCAAATATGCTGGTTACAACAGGTTTACACGATTCTCAGGTTCAATATTGGGAACCTGCAAAATGGGTTGCAAAACTAAGAGATTACAAAACCAATAACAATAAATTATATATGTACACCAATATGGAAACAGGTCATGGTGGTGCATCTGGTAGATTTGAAGCCTTAAAAGAAGTTGCAATGGAGTATGCTTTTTTGTTCGATTTAGAAAATATAAAATCTTAATTATAAGGTTTTAATTGAAAATAAATAGGCGGTTACTTTTTAAAATTCTGCCATAATACTTAATTAATAAGTAAGCGTTAATTAAATATTATGGTAGAATTTAAAGTATTAACTGTGTTCATATGTTCATTAAAACTCTTAAGTTTTTGTTCACTCATTCACTTTTAATATTTTAAACTTTAAGATAAACACAACAAATGAAAAACAACACTCTAACATTTTTGGGTACAGGCACATCGCAAGGTATTCCGGTACCGGGTTCATCTCATCCTGTAAGTTTATCAGAAAACAAAAAAGATAAAAGATTAAGAAGTTCGGTTTTATTAGAAATGGATAACGCAAATATAGTAATTGATTGCGGTCCTGATTTTAGATACCAAATGTTACGAGAAAAAGTAAATGATGTTGATGGAATTTTTTTAACACACGAACATTCCGATCACATAGCAGGTATGGACGATATTCGTCCGTATTATTTTAAACTAGATGGAGATATGCCTGTTTTCGGACAACAATATGTGCTAGACTCTGTTAAAGTTCGTTTCCCATATATTTTCTTCCAAAATAAATATCCTGGAGCTCCTGGAATTGAACCAAATATAATTTGTAACGATGATTTTACTTTTAAAGGCCACACCTTCACTCCTATTAAAGTTGACCATGGCAAATTAAAAGTACTTGGCTACCGAATAAATGATTTAGTTTACATTACTGATGCAAGTAATATTCCGGAAGATCAATATGAAAAATTAAAAAATGTTGATACCTTAATTATTAATGCACTCCGACACGAAGTTCATCATTCTCATTTCAGCTTAAAGGAAGCTTTAGAGGTTGTAGAAAAAGTAAAACCAAACAAGGCATATTTTACACATATAAGTCAGCACTTAGGTTTTCATAACCAAATGGAAAAAATATTACCGAAAAATGTACATTTAGCTTTCGATACTTTAAAAGTTAAATTCTAAACCAAAACATCTCCTCGAAACGTGTTTCAAGGAGATGTTTTGGTTTTAAAATAAGTAAACCGATTAATTCAAAAATTATAAATTAACACCATAGTATTATATCCTATAAGCCAAACCAATATTAAACGATATTGATTCTATTACCTGAATTATTTTAGAATTATTTTCATATTTAAATTCTGGAGTAGTTGAAAAATAATCCGAACCAAATAAAATAGCTAATCTATCGCCTATATTCGATCGAAGTTGAACACCTAAACTATATGCAAAAGCACCTGATTCATTCTCTCCATTTTCCATTATATTAGGCATATTTGTATAAACATACCCCATCATTGCTCTAATATCAATCTCAATATTCTTTTTAGTTTCATAAGTTAATAACGGACCAACTAAAACACCGCTATATTTCCATGGTTCTTTAACATCAGTAAACTTCTGATCCATTATATTTTCGTAACGAAACAAACTAGCAGTTAATCCAATATACTTTTTCAGTTTATAACCCATATTAATACTATACATAATACCAGTCATTGCTTTTCCTCCTTCGTATTTCTCGGCAAATTTCCCAATAGGATTAGATATTCCAACCACCCCACCAATAAAGCCTCTTCTTTTATTATTTTTAGAATTTTTATTTTCAACAAAAATAGAAACATCACCATTTAAATAAACAACTTTACTAACCTTTTGTTTATCTATTGATTTTAATTCGGTACTTAAATCATTCTTATATTTTAAACTATCGGCTGTTTCTTCTATAATTTTAACATTAATATTATTACCCGAAACAAAGTATATTTTATCTTGAGCAAGTATTTGTACTGATATCAGTATAAATACAAACGTAATTAATAAATTATTTTTCTTTATCATTTTGCTTTTTTTTCACATTACACTTATTGTTTTATTGCTGATTAACAATAATTTATCAATTATAAATCAGTAATAAAACATAATTATTTTGGGTATATTTCAATCTGAAAGTTAACGGAGAATACTTGTATATACAAATACTAAAACACGATATTTGCCGAAATTAACAGAACATGCAAGAAAGGAATAAAAAGTGGGTATTTTTAATCATACTATCACTTATTTGGGGTAGTTCATTTTTATTAATGAAAAGAGGTTTAGAGGAATTTACACCACTACAAGTAGGTGCTTTAAGAGTTGGTATTGCCGCTACAACTTTAATTATTGTTGGATTTAAACATCTTAAAATTTTTACAAAACAAAACTTCTGGCATCTGTTTTTTATTGGATTATTCGGCAACTTCCTACCTGGGTTTCTATTTGCTATTGCTCAAACTCAACTAGATAGTGGATTAACAGGAGTATTAAACTCAATGGTTCCATTATTTACTCTTGTAATTGGTATTTACCTTTTTAAATTTCCTTTAAAAAACAATCATATTATTGGTATAGTAATTGGATTAATAGGTGCTTTAATGCTAATATTAAAAGGAGCTGAAATTAGTGCTGATACTGATTTTTCGTATGCAATATTTGTAATTATTGCATCAATTAGCTACGCTATAAATTCAAACTTAGTAAAAAAATACATGAGCAATCAAAAAGCTTTAGCCATAACAGTAAGCTCGTTTTCATTATTTTTAATTCCTGCAATATTAGTATTATTATTTACCGGATTTTTCTCTTCATATAAATTTCAATCCGAACAAAATATTGCATTATCATACGTTGCATTTTTAGCAATTATAGGCACAGCATTAGCAGTATCAATGTTCAACCATCTTATTAAAATAAGCTCGCCTGTTTTTGCAACTAGCGTAACTTATATTGTACCAATTATTGCAATATTTTGGGCTATTTTAGATGGAGAAACTTTACATTGGATGCAATTACTTGGTGCCGTAATTATTTTATCAGGAGTGTATTTGGTAAATAAAAAATAATATAAAATCAAAAAGAGATATTTTAAACAACTAAATAAGTCACTTCATTTTTTAAAGTATCGGCAAATTCTTTAATTGTTTTTGTATTCAACGAATCTCGGAATGCATTTCTGAAAGGTGCAATATCGTTATGTAGCGGACAAGGTTTTTTATCAGAACAATGTTTTAAACCAGCAGCGCAAGATGTAAATACATCTGGTCCATCAATTGTATCTACAACTATCATTAACGGATTTTTAACATCATCTTCGGTGGTATAAAATCCACCACTAGGTCCTTTTAACGAATGAATAACATTTTCTCTGGCAAGTTTTTGCAATATTTTAGCCAAAAAGTGTGCTGGAATATCTAATTCCTCAGCAATTGGCTTTATGCCAATTCTCTTTTCTTCGTTACTCATGGCTGCCAAATAAATCACAGACCTTATTGCATACTTACAACTTTTAGAAAACATATCTACCTCCTTTTACCCTTTGCCAATTACTTATTGTATTTGGCTCATTTACATTAATTTTTCAACTTAGCGAAAGTAATATGTTTTAATAGTTTTTTACATGATATAAATACATGCAAAAACATATTTATGATCATATTATGATTGAGCTAAATTATTCTAATAAAAAAACAGAATTCTGCAAAAGCAAAATCCTGTTTTTAATTTAATCTTATGTAAGATATACTAATTACTTATCAAACATCTCAGCTAATTTTTCAGCTAATTTTTCACCTCTTGCATCTTCATTCTTAGCAATAATCTTTCCTTCTTCATCAACTAAAACAGTTGTTGGTATAAAACGAACATCATATATTTCGCTAATTTTATTTTCATCTAAATCTAGCATTTGTGGATAATGAATACCGTCAACAGTAATAGCTTGTTTCCACTTATCAACATCTTCCTTACGATCTACAGAAATACCAGCAATTGTAAATCTATCCGATCCATATTTAGCATATAACTTCACGTTATTTGCATTTTCTGCTCTACAAGGCTTACACCAACTAGCCCAAAAATCAATTAAAACAACCTTACCTTTTTGGTCTGAAAGCTTAAAATCAATACCCTCAGTAGTTTTTAATGTAAAATCGGGAGCTACAGCACCAATAGCAAGTTTTGCAATTTTCTCAAGTCTTTCATTTAACACAACACCTTGCTTACCTTTTTTTACATCCAATGATAAATCGCTATAAATTGGCTCAATAATATCGTAATTAAAATCCTGAACCAAAGTATTTAACGCCCACGCCGATATTGGTGCATCGTTATTTTCTTTAGCAAAATCATAAACTACTTGTTTTGCTTTTTCTTCGTTCTGCTGAAAAGAATCTTTTAACGACTCTACTTTTACCGAATCTTTCTGCATGTTAGCCATCTGAGCTTCTTGCATAATCTGTTGTCTTTCTGACTGTACACCTTTAAATTTTTCAATTAACTCATGGTATAAGTCATAACTTTCCGATCCTGTAACCTCAGCTTTATCTAAACTATCAATGCTACCTTTTAACGAAATATCTTCGTTATCTCCTAAATACAAGAAAACACCTTTTCTTTGATCAGCCTCAAGCATAAATAAACGAAATTCTGGTTCTTCAAGCTCTTCCGAATAAGTAAACTTACCATTTGATATTTCAATTGTATCAATACTAACTGGCTTATTTTCTTCTAACTTAGCTACTATAAATCGTCCTTTACCGTTTTCAATTCCGTCAACAGTTCCATTTATAGTCATGTTTTCGGGGTTTGAACTACA
>JAGLDK010000097.1 GCA_023145615.1 Ichthyobacteriaceae bacterium
TGGGCAATTCTATCAGCGTTTATATCAACAACTGTAATAATGTATTCCGGACATTTTTCGGCAATAACAGCCATAGTTGGCCCACCAACATATCCTGCACCAATACAACAAATATTTTTTACTTTCATAATAAAATGAGTTTTACTTAAATACAAATACAACACACATATACTAACAATATATTACGCATGTAACTAAATATACTACAAAAGTAAATTTATTCTGTAACAAATATCAATTATTACTAACCAATACCATTTATATAAAAAAAACATTTGGACATAAAAAAACTGTTGTAACATAGTGTTACAACAGTTTTTTTATGTCTATAAATGTATATCTGAACTATTTTTTTTCTTTTTCGAATGTCACCAACCATTTATTAATTTCAATAAGTGTTAGCACAAGTAACACTAGCAGAAAACCAAGCACTAAACCAAAAACTCTACTGTCTCGGGTTACAACACCTACCTTACTTCCTACTGGAGAAAAACCCGATAGTATATTTACAACTTCTATATTTTCGGCTAATAGACTCTTCATTTCTGATAAATCAGAATTAGCTTCAATATACTTATCAAAAACATCTCTTGTTTCTTGCTGATAAGCCGCTTCCATATATATATTATTTGCAGCTCCCTCTCCTTTACTCGAAATTAAAACTTCCTTGTACGATCTTTGTAAAGTATCTAAAGCAGCAATAGACCTTTCGTAGGCAACAATTTGTTCTTTTAAACTTGAATTATAAACCTCTTTATAATTCTTGTAGTACAAATTATTAGATACCGATGTTATAATTGTATTCTCTAGTTTTGGAAAGATAAATCTATTGTCCGATTCAACTGTTATAACATGACTAACAAATGATTCTATATCTTTTTCTCTCGAAAATCTTTTATAATCTACTAATTCAAGTAAAGTGGTATCTAAATCCTTAACAAAAGTTTTATATGATATAAATGTTTGAGTAGAATTATCGTATGGTTCAATTTCAATATTCTTTAAACTTTCAGCTTCTTCGGGCGTAATATTAAATTCTTTTGAAAGCATTTTCACGTCATCAAAAGAAATTAAAGCATTAAAATATTTAATACTTTTATACAACTGCAAAGTTGAATTGAAGTTTGGGCTTACCGTCATTGAAGACTCGTAAACAGGCTTTGCATCTTTTATATAAAAATTTAAAGAACCTAAAATTAAACCAACAACAGAACCTATTACAAGTTTTACACTATTACGTCGAATAAACAACACAATAGATAAAAACAACATTAATATGCTTTTTATGAAATTATATATACCATAATATAAGCGAGAAAACATGCCACCTATTAATTTAAATAGCTGCCCTAAATCAATTTCCTCTTCTTTGTTTAATTTATCAGAATTTTTATTGTTTTCCATTTCTTACATCGAATTATTGTGCGTTGCAAGTTAACTCTTTATATGTAAAAATATAAACAACAACTAACCATTAGTTCAAAATAAGTACTATTTACACACAAACACTTATTTATAAAAAATAAACGCCTAAAATAAATGACAAAACATATAAATACAATATAGATATGTATATTAATGTTTTACACTTAAAATAAACATTTTAAAAATACTAACTTTACAATATTTTTAATAAAGACATCAAAAAAAACTAACATAAAACACTAAACATCAGTATTAAAAAAAAATAATTTTCTTATTTAAAATTGATTTTTTGCTATTTATATCAATTAGTTTGATTCTTGGTGGAGATAATTGTTTATTTTTGCAGTAGAAATATAAAGGGGTAAATAATTGTAAAAGAAAATAATGAAAACAGTTCAGTTTAGAGAGGCTATAGTTGAGGCTATGAGTGAAGAGATGAGACGCGATGAAAGTATTTTCTTACTTGGAGAGGAAGTTGCCGAATATAATGGTGCATATAAAGCTTCGAAAGGTATGCTTGACGAATTTGGTGCAAAACGTGTAATAGATACTCCTATTGCAGAAGCTGGTTTTACAGGAATTGCTGTTGGTGCTGCCATGAATGGTAACCGTCCAATTGTTGAATTCATGACTTTTAATTTTTCGTTGGTTGCAATGGATCAAATTATTAGTAATGCTGCAAAAATGCGTCAAATGTCGGGTTCGCAATTTACTATGCCTATTGTTTTCAGAGGACCAACTGGTTCGGCAGGACAACTTGGTGCAACTCACTCTCAGGCTTTCGAAAATTGGTTTGCAAACACTCCCGGACTTAAAGTTGTTATTCCATCTAATCCATATGATGCTAAAGGACTTTTAAAAGCTGCAATTAGAGATAACGATCCGGTAATTTTTATGGAATCGGAGCAAATGTATGGAGATAAAGGAGAAATTCCGGAAGGAGAATATGTATTGCCTATTGGTGTTGCCGATATTAAAAAAGAGGGTACAGATGTTACTATTGTAACTTTTGGTAAAATAATTAAAGAAGTTTTTAAGGCTACCGAAGATTTAGAAAAAGAAGGTATTAATGCCGAAATTATAGATTTAAGAACTGTACGACCATTAGATTTCGATGCTATTTTAAAATCAGTAAAGAAAACTAACAGATTAGTTGTGGTTGAAGAAGCTTGGCCATTTGCATCTATATCGTCTGAAATAGCTTTTCAAGTGCAATCATTAGCTTTCGATTTTCTTGATGCACCTGTTGCAAGAGTTACTACTCCTGATGTTCCGGCACCTTATTCAAGTAAGTTATTTGAACAATGGTATCCTAACAAAACAAAAATAGTTGAGGCTGTGCATAAAGTTATGTATAAAAAGTAAATGAAATCAGGATTTTTATTCTGAATAAAAATTACATTCAAAAAAGAGGGTTCAAAATTAATTTGAACCCTCTTTTTTGTTACATATAAGCTCTATAAAATTGACTTATAAGTATATTGTCCTTATTTATAATTAGTCTTTTTAAAATTAAAAATTAAAAAGTACATTTGTACAATAACATTTATCTTACAAAAATGACAATACAAGAAAAGCAAAATGAAATACTTGAAGATTTTAACATGTTCGAGGATTGGATGGAGAAGTACGATTACATTATTGAAATGGGAAAATCTATACCGTTAATTGATGAAAAATATAAAACCAACGAGTATTTAGTTAAGGGTTGTCAGTCTCAAGCGTGGATTCATGCTGAACTTGATGGTGATAAAATTGTATATACTGCCGATGGCGATGCTATTTTAGCTAAAGGTGTTTTATCTATGCTTTTAAGTGTTGTTACAAATCAAAATGTTAAGGAGGTTGCTGAATCTAATTTCGATTTTTTGCAAAAAATTGGATTACAAGAGCATCTTTCTCCTACCAGAGCAAGCGGACTTGAAGCTACTATAAAACTAATTATGGTTTATGCTAAAGCATTAAATTCGAAATTAAAATAAACTGTTACAAGGGTAATAAAAATATAGAAATGAAAACAGAAGCAGAAATTAAAGCTTTAGGAGAACATATTGTAGAAGTTTTACACACAATATACGATCCTGAAATTCCGGTTGATATTTACCAACTTGGATTAATATACGATGTACAGGTTTCGGATCAAGCCGATGCAAAAGTTACAATGACTCTTACAACTCCAAACTGTCCGGTTGCCGAAAGTATGCCTATGGAGGTTGAAACTAAGATTAAGGCTATTGAAGGTATTGAAAGTTGTGTTGTTGAAATGACTTTTGAGCCTCAGTGGACTAAAGATATGATGAGCGAAGAGGCTTTATTGGCTCTTGGTTTTCTTTAAAATCATGAAACCAAAATTTTAAAACCGCATATTAAATATGCGGTTTTTTTTTGTTTTTATAATCAATAATTATGGATTGTAAATTAAG
Source organism: Ichthyobacteriaceae bacterium (assembly GCA_023145615.1). Classification (GTDB taxonomy): domain Bacteria; phylum Bacteroidota; class Bacteroidia; order Flavobacteriales; family JADGDT01; genus JADGDT01. Next base: position 3,849 of record JAGLDK010000097.1, read on the forward strand.
TTTACACTACTCAATAACAAAATCAATATTCCTTTTTAGTCCTAAAAATTTAGTTCTTTTTACAGGCGATTTTTTAAATACTTCTCTGTAAACTTCTTCGGTTATTTCAGTCCAATCTTTCCTACTCATATTCATTAAATTTCCTTGTGGCTGAAACAACAACTCGTTATGGGGCTTTGCAAATTTATTCCACGGACAAACATCCTGACAAGCATCGCATCCAAAAATCCAATCGTCAAACATTCCTTTAAACTGAATTGGAATTTCTTCTTTTAGCTCAATTGTTAAATACGATATACATTTACTTCCATTTACCACTTTTGGAGAAACAATGGCATTGGTTGGACATGCATCAATACAAGCCGTGCAACTTCCACAATAATCAGTGGCAGGAGTGTCTGCAATCAAATTTAAATCAATAATTAATTCTGATAAAAATTGGAAAGAGCCAACTTTATTTGTTATTAATAAAGAATTATTTCCTATCCAACCTAAACCTGATTTAGATGCCCAAGAACGTTCCATTACAGGTGCCGAATCGGTAAAAACTCTTCCATCAATTTCTCCTATTTCTTCAGAAATAAAATTCATCAACTCTCGTAGTTTTTTCTTTATTATATCATGATAATCGTGTCCGTAAGCGTATTTCGATATTTTAGGAGCATCAGAAAACAGTTGTTTTTTATCAGGATAATAATTGTACAACAAACTAATTACTGATTTAGCACCCGGAACTAATAAAGTAGGATCAAGTCGTTTATCGAAATTATTTTCCATGTACTGCATGTTTCCATGAAATCCATTTTTCAACCACTTTTCTAAATCAGGTGCATCTTTTTCTAAAAACTCAGCCTTCGAAATTCCTATCATCGAAAACCCTAATCGTAACGCTTCATCTTTAATTAGCTTGGTATTTTTTTCTTTTTCATTCATCAAGTACAAAGATATTACATTTTAATAAACCTAAATAAGCATAAAAAAACAACTTTTATAAATGCTAAAAACACAATAAAAGCCCATCAGATTAACTACGTATTAAATCTGCAAAAAGCACTTATAAATTGAGTATCAGTAATTTATAAACTTTAATCCTATAAAAACAGTAAACATCGACTTAATAATACTTTGCCTACACTTCAACCTATTTTTACAATACCCAAAACAGTAACCCTAACACTACATACTATGAAAAATATTGTAAAAATACTTATCGTAATAATTTCTTTTTCTGCAATATCTTGTCAAAAACCATCAGAAAACAGCAAAACTCCAATAATAAATATTCTTAATATTAAAACAGCAAACAACACTACAATTAGTGTGTTTTCTCCTGGAGATGAAATTCATATTGAATATAATATAATAGACAATGAGGAACTTGATATTTGTACAGTTTCGATTAATTGGATAAAGCAACTTAAACAGTTCGAAAACAAAGCACTTAATGCTCCTGCTTGGAATTTATACAACAAAAAACATGCACTTACAGGTGCAGAAGACAATGGTAAAGTAATTATTGAAATACCACAAAATATAAAAGATGGTGTTTACGAATTACTTTTTAGTGCTATTGATGTTGATGGAAATTCGGTGACAATTGAAAAAGAATTCTGGATTGCTTACAAGTAATAAGTACTATAACACAATTATTTGTGTGCAAAAAATTAAATTAATTAGTATTTATGGTCCTAATTAATTAACCATTGACAATTAAAAATCAACCATTACTTACATGTAACTTACAATCTATAAATTTATTATATTTTTGCACAAAATATTAATCATGTCCGAATTAAGAATAGCACTTATACAAACACATATTTTTTGGGAAAATCCGAAAAAGAACATTGAAGAACTTACAATTAAAGTAAATTCAATAGATAATAATGTTGATATAATAATTTTACCCGAAATGTTTTCAACTGGATTTACTTTAAATTCGGAAACTGAGAAACATTCAATGAACGGAAAAACGGTTAATTGGATGAAAGAAATGGCCAACACTAAAGATTGTGCCATTGTTGGAAGTTTGATTATTGAAGAAAATGGAAGATTGTATAATAGAGCTCTTTTTGTTTATCCTGATGGTGAAATAAGTTACTACGACAAAAAACACTTATTTACTCTTGCTAACGAACATAAAAATTTTACAGCTGGATCTACACGAACTTTTATTAGTTACAAAAATTGGAAAATTCTTCCTTTAACTTGTTACGATTTAAGGTTTCCGGAATGGAGCCGAAACACTAATAACTACGATTTATTAATTTATGTTGCAAGTTGGCCCGAAAGAAGAAAAGAGGCTTGGAAATCGTTATTAAAAGCGCGTGCTATTGAAAACCTTACTTATGTTGCGGCAACAAACAGAGTTGGGCTTGATGGAAATGATATTAGATTTTCGGGAAACTCCACTATTATTGATTTTCAGGGCAAAACAATTGCTGATACCGAAGAATACGAAGAGGACATTATTATATCTACAATAAAAAAAGAGGATCAAATAATATTCAGAACAAAATTTCCGTTTTTGGATGATATGGATGTTGAAAATATACAACACTAACACTCTTAAAAGTAAGCGAGTGAACTAAAAACTATCGATTTTATTGAACAGGCTAACACTATCAATTTTAAATAAGTTTATTCCATTACTTACAACAACACATAACTAAAAGTTAAAAATAAACCACACGTAAACCATAGGCAAAATTATGTCAAAAAAAAAAGTATCGTTCCCCACTGCATACACAGTATTATTTATAGTTGCAATATTTGCCGCTTCGTTAACTTGGATTTTACCTTCAGGAAAATTCGACACACTTAAATACGACAAAAGTAATAATAATTTTATTGAAACTAAGGCTAACGGAAATACAACCGAACATAAAGGAATTCAAAAAACTCTTGATAATTTCGGAATAAAAGCAAACATTGATAAATTTAAAAATGGTGATATTTGGAAACCAGTTGGAATTCCTAATACCTACACTAAAGTAAAATCGAACCCACAAGGAATAACAAATATTTTCCAATCGCCTATGAAAGGGGTTTACGATTCAATGGAAATAATATTGTTTGTATTAATAATTGGAGGCTTTATTGGTGTAATAAATTCAACAGGTGCATTCGATTCTGGAATAAAACAGTTAGCAAAAAAATTAAAAGGAAGAGAAAAATGGATGATTATTTTTGTTCTGATTTTAATAGCAGCCGGAGGTACAACTTTTGGTTTAGCCGAGGAAACAATAGCCTTCTACCCCATTTTAGTACCCGTGTTTTTAATAGCAGGTTATGATGTTATTGTTGTGGTTGCTACTATATTTATTGGTTCTTCTATAGGGTCAATGGCATCTACCACAAATCCTTTTTCTTCCATTATTGCATCAAATGCTGCTGGTATAAACTGGACTTCAGGAATTGAAGTACGTTTTGCTATGTTAATTATTGGTAGTATAATTTCTATTATTTATATAATAAAATATGCCGAAAAAATAAAAGCCGACCCAAGTAAATCTTTAGTTTTTAGTCAGAAAGAAGAATTAGAAAGCCACTTTTTACACAATACTGACGATAACAAAATCCGAAAATTCGATTTAAAAACTAAGATTACTCTTATTTTATTTACTTCAGCATTTGTAATAATGGTTTATGGAGTATCGAAATTACAATGGTGGTTTTTAGAAATGACTACACTGTTTTTTGTAGCATCAATTGTTATAGCAATTTTCGAAAGAATTGGAGAAAAAAAATATATTGAAAACTTTATAATGGGTGCACAAGATTTATTAGGTGTTGCTTTAATTATAGGTATTGCACGTGGTGTAACTTTTATATTAGAAAACGGTTTAATAAGCGATACACTTTTAGAATATTCATCTCAACTTGTTGATGGAATGAGTGGAGGTGTTTTTGTAAATATTATGATGTTTATATTTGCAGGATTATCGTTTTTTGTTCCTTCATCTTCGGGCTTAGCAGTGTTATCAATGCCAATTATGGCACCGTTAGCCGATGTTGTTGGTGTGCCACGAGATTTGGTTGTAAGCTCTTATCAATTCGGAATGGGTTTAATGGCTTTTATTACTCCAACAGGTTTGGTATTAGCATCGTTAACTATGGTTAATGTTACTTACGATAAATGGTTGCGTTTTATAGCTCCACTACTTGCTATTTTAACGGTTTTAGCAATTATTGCTTTATCTATTAATGTGTATTTGGTTAGTTAAATTCATTATTGAATTATACTAATAAACACAACTGAGCATTTCGGTAAATTATTTAAATTAAACAAAAATCCATTAAATTCAACACAACTTAAGCTCCTTAATAAATGAATACAATTTTAGTAAAGGATTTAGAAAAACTAAATTATACTGATGCTTGGAATTTACAGCAAGATATTTTTCAGAAAATTATTGATGTAAAAACAGAAAACAGAAAACTAAACGAAGAAGATAGAACAGAAACGCAAAGCCAACTTTTACTTGTTGAGCACCCGCATGTTTACACTATTGGAAAAAGTGGCGACACTACTAATTTACTAATAAATGAGCAAGAATTAGAAAGTAAAAATGCAACCTTTGTAAAGGTAAATCGTGGTGGTGATATTACTTATCATGGACCAGGACAAATTGTTGGTTATCCAATTTTAGATTTAGACAACTTTTTTACCGACATACATAAATACATGAGGTTTTTAGAGGAGGTTGTTATTAAAACTCTTGCCGATTTTAATATAAAAGGAGAACGATCGGAAGGAGAAACAGGTGTTTGGATTGATGCTGAAAAACCTACTGCCCGAAAAATATGTGCTTTAGGTGTAAGAACTTCAAGATGGGTTACAATGCACGGATTTGCCTTAAATGTAAATTCTGATTTAAGCTATTTTAATAATATTATACCATGTGGCATTAAAGGAAAAGCAGTTGCATCAATGCACAACGAGGTAGGTTTTGAATTAGATATGAATGATGTAAAAGAAAAAATTACCAAATATTTTGGTGAAGTATTCGAATCGGAAATGATTATTTAAACCTAAAACACACAATCAGCAATTATTAGTTGAATCTAAGAATAATTAAAAAACACAAAAGCCATAATAAATTTATTATGACTTTTGTGTTTTTTAATTATTGAGTTATACTTCAGCAACAAACTAATCAACCACCAACTTGGTTATAAAAAAGTTTGGTGTAAATACTATATTTATTCCATAAGCATAATCGAATTGTTTAGCCGGAATATCGTAATATGTTTCAACCATTGCACTAAATTTAACTTGCTTCATTATATTATAAGCATAGCTAAATTTAGATGTTATAATACTTCTATGTTTTGTATAAAAATCGTTTTTGTAGTTCGATACCGATTGAAAAATATAATTACCACGTGGAGCTACAAAATCGTCGGCATACCAATATCCTACCATAAATACTCCGTATTTATAATCAACTTCGGCTACCGGATAAATAGCATTTCCACTATTAAATTCAAGACCCGAACTTTTTGTTAAATCTTTATACGTAACGTAATACGATGACAAACCAACAGATTTAATTAAATCGCTATCAATATTACGTTTAACTTTTACTCCAGAAGCAAGATTTACAATAGACTGCATACGTTCGGGATAATCGCTTATTTGTCCGCCTACATGAGTAGCTATCATTTGAAAAGGAACTGAAAATTGCCAATCGTTTTCGGATTTATTAAATTTATAATCGGCACTAATTCCGGCTGTAAACTTTTCGGGTTTTTCATCGCCTTTAAAAATAAACTGTTCCCAATCAACCCAAATATCCAACCATAATTTGTTATTATCATATAAAAATTGGAACCCATTTTCAACCTGTCGAGTATATTGATTTTCGGGGTTAAAAACTGGCTCAATCATACGGTGCTGAACGTTTCCTTTTAAACTACCCATAATTAAATCTAAATTATCGGTAAGCTTTGCATGAATTGAAAGCACAGGTTCAACTTCTTTAATTGTGTTAACCCCAAAATACCTCATAACCTGCACGCCGGCTTTAAACCTAACACGCGGGCTTGCATAGTACATTAACGATGGCTGTGCGGTATATCCCATCATAGTATAACCTTCAATATAATTGCCAAAGTATTCGGTATTCCTAACAAAGTTGTTATTTTCTAATCGGAAATATAAATTGCCTTCGGCTTCTTCATTAAATTCAGGATAAGTATAACGCCAAGTTCTATCAACTTGTGCAAAACCAATATGTCCAAGCAAAATAAAGACAAATAAAAATAATATTTTAGTAGACATAAATTTTAGGATAAAAAAAAGGCTACTTAAATTAAGTAGCCTTTTTTAATATTTTTAAAATGTTTATTGAAGTCTAAATGTAATAGGCAACATAAACGATACCGGTACTGATTTACCACGCTGTTGTGCTGGTTTCATACTTGGTATTTTCGAAACAATTCTCACTGCTTCTTTGTCAAGATTTTTATCAACCCCACGTAAAACTTTTACGTCTTTAATACTACCGTCTTTCCAAATAACGAAAGAAACAATAACACGACCCTGAACTCCCATTTCTTTGGCAATTTCTGGATACTTAAAGTTTTTCTTAACGTGTTTCATAATACTTCTACTAAAACACGTAGATTGCTCCTGCTTAGTTTTTTTCTTCTCACAACCAGGATAAATAGGCTTAGATTCAACTACCTGGAAATTGAAGACTTCTTCTTCTTCTTCTTCCTCCATTTCCTCTATTACCTCTACTTCTTCCTCATCATCAGTTTCAGTCGACTCTATAACAAGTTCTTCTTCTAACTCAACATCATCGGCAGCAACAATAATTTGTTCTATTGGTGGTGGTGGTGGTGGTGGTGGTGGTTTGGGTTTAGTTCTTTCAGTAATTTGAATTACTTCTTCGTCTTCAAGAATTACTTCTGTCTCTCCTAAATCCTTTACCGTATGATCATAAGACTTTGCTTCTAATACAAGGTAAACAGCGAGAAGGGACAGGATTAATCCTATCTGCATAAATATGCTTTTTTTGTGTTCCAAATCCGCCTTTGGACTCTTCTTTGCTTCCATAAACTCTTTTTAATTATGGTGGCTAAGATAGAAAAAAGATTCATTAATATACAAATTAAATTCCATCCTAAATAATTATTTTATTTATTTCTAATAAAAGACACGTATCTAAACACTATCTTCTTGAAAATAACAACATTATGAACTATATACACAATAAATAATGATAATGCAATACCTGAAACATTAGCTAATACATCAAAAACATCTCCACTTCTTCCTAAATCCATATACGATTGACCTAATTCAATACCTATACCAAACATAAAAGATATAACTGCTGCCTTTATAAAAAAGTGTTTTTGAAACTTTAATACATCTGTTTTATTACCGCTAAATAAGTACAGATAAATAACTGAGGTTAGTACACAATAAATAAGTGCATGAATAATTTTATCGGAAACTGTTAATATACCTTGAGGAATTTCTTTTACAGGAAGTAAACTCATAAAAGTAATTGCTCCTATCCATAAAAGAACAGGAACAATACCATATATTTTATTTTTATTAAGCACCTATAAGGGCTTTATAAGCATCAACATCTAATAAAGAATCTAACTCAGATGCATCGCTAATTTTAACTTTAACAATCCAAGCTTTACCGTAAGCATCTTTATTTATTGCTTCTGGCTCAGACTCTAACTCCTCGTTAAATTCTAAAATCTCGCCCGAAATTGGTAAAATTAAATCCGATACTGTTTTAACAGCTTCTACCGAACCAAAAACCTCATCTTTATCCAAAGTTTCTCCTTCAGTTTCAACTTCTACGTAAACAATATCTCCAAGTTCTCCGGCTGCAAATTCAGTAATACCGATTGTTGCTACATCTCCTTCAACTTTTACCCATTCATGATCTTTTGAGTATTTTAATTCTGCAGGTATATTCATATTAGTATATTATTTGTTATTATTAATATTTACAAATTTATTTAATTTTTTGATTTTATAGCAATTTCAGTGATTTGATAAATCATTATTATCGTTACACAATAGCAAAACGTTATAATCTATATATAGTTATCTCTATTTTTAGACTATAACGTTTGTATCGATAATAACTAATTTTACTTTAAAACAGTAATATTTAATTACCTAAGTTAAACTTGGCATTAAATCCAAATCTAACATTTGATGTTGGAAACGCCGTTGACAAAGCATATTTAGCCATGTTTTGCTCGTAATACAATTTCATTGTTAAACGCTTACTAAGAGCATAATCAACACTACTTCTAAGCGACATAATATCTTGCCCTCCTGTAATTTGTGTATCATCAACACCTAAATCTCTAATATAAGTTCGATTGGTTCTATAAGAAAAATCAACCTTAATATTCATATCACTTTTAAGAGTTTTACGTCTTCCTTTTGTTTTAATCTTGAATTTTAAATCTTTAATTCTATAACCAAATCCTAAAATATACTCGTCACCTAAAACTTCGGTTATCATGTTATTATTTAAACTAAGGTTTACAGTTCTGTCTTTTTTAATTTCCGATTTAAACGAAATTGTTTTACTCAAACCAAAATCTAATCTAACTAATGGAGAAAACTGTTCTACCATATTTACATTTCCATAAATATACTCTCCGTAAAAGTTATCACTTAAATCCATAACTCCTGGTTGGTAATTTAAATTTGTACTATAATTGTTTATAGAATATGATGAACTATATGCATGAGAAATAGTAATGTTTTCGAAATTAGATTTAACCCATGGTATATTCATTAAACCATTATATGTAACCCTCCAATTTGGTAACGGAATACTACGTATTGCATCGGTACTTGCTTTGTTTGCGTCCTCTCCCGAATAAGCCGACAAGAAAGAAGCTATTAAAACTTCCTGATTATTCGATTCATACCCAACTGGATAATTAGTTTCGGAATTAATAGGCACCGTTGCACTTCCGTAATAATCTTTAGCTAATCTATTTGCAATTACAATTCTGTTTGATTTTAAAGTTTCAAAAGTTTCAGATAAATTATCATTACTTGTATTAAAACTTGTTGGCAAAGCATAAAACGTCATATTAAAATTACCTCCCGATATTGGATTTTGAGAATAAAAACCAGGTGTATCAACTTCTTCTGTAACGTATTTAAATAATTCGGCATGATTACTCGAAAAATTTCTATTAGCCGATAAATCAATCTTAAAATCTTTAATAGGCTCTATTGTTGATCTAACATCAAACTTAACAACATGTGTATTTGTATATAAATTATTAAGTTTTGTATCGGTAGTTAGCCAACCATTAAGTACAGCATCATGACGTAAATCTGTTTGATCTCCGAACATAAACCCTACACTTGGTGCCATACCTCCATTGTATTTATCCTGACCAAAAAAGCCAACTTCAGGTAAATAACCTGGCATAAAAGTACCATTGTTTTCAGAGTAAGAAACCTTTACATCTTTAAGCATGGTTACTAAACCAACAGGAATATCCCAAAACGACGATTTCTTTTTTGTACTCTTTTTACTTGTAGGCGAAGGTGGAGATGAAGAACGAGTTGATTTTCCTTTCGATTTCTTTCCAATTCCTAAACTTCTATACAAACGCTTAAAATTCATTTTTCCATTTAATTGAATGGTATTTGAATTTTGTAAACTATTACCCAAATTTAAATCGGCAGTTCTGGTTGCCATCGATCCAGCTTGCCAATCAAAATCGGCAGAATATTTAGCATTAACATCAATCCACTTTAAAGCCGGAATATATTTTAAAGGCAATTTATAACCTAAATTAAAACGCTGGTGGAAGTTGCTAGGACGCCCCATCGACTTAATATTATCGTAAATAGTATCACGTTCGGCTTGGGTATCAATCTCTCCATAAGGTTCGTCAATAATATTCGACGAACGAGACGAAAGGTCAAGTTTTAAGTTTTTAGTTAAGTCGAAAGTTATTGCATATGCATAATTCAATAGCATATTTTTATTATACATCGGTTCAATTTTAAACAGCGGATTTTCGATGTTTCTGAATTTCTCAGTATTATATCTACGAGATAAATCAGACTCGAAAGAAAGCTTTGATGGCAAATAATAAAAATTAAACTTTTCAACTAAATCAAGCCAATTCGATTTCTTAACAAAACTCCACTTTTTAAACGGCTCTACACTTTTTGGCTTACTATTAAAATTATATTGAAATCCTCCTTTATAAGTGTCATCAATAAAATAATCAGTAGTAATGTCGCTATGATATGTTTTACTTTCTAAATAACTAAAAGAAAGATTTTCAACATCATATAATTTAGGCTTTTTCTTTCCTACTCTTTCTTTTTTAACATTAGACAAACTAAAACTTGTACGTTTAGTATAATCCTGAGCCATTTTAACTCGTTCGGATTTAGCTTCATCGGTAACCAAATTACCAACTGATTTACTAAAAGTAATATCTGGATTTAATGGATCGTATTCTGGATCTTTAAACGTTTCTGTTTGAGTATAATAAACAGGTATATTCAACCCCCACTTTTTAGGAGCAAACTTACCCATGTTAATATTTGTTGATAAATTATACTGTTTTACATCCTCGTTAGCTCTTTCTGTAACACCTTTATCAATCGATCCAAAACCTACAGAACTCATACTACCCGAAAGAGTAAAGTCTGCTAAATCGGCAAGATTTGCATTCATAGTTGTGGTAGCAGCCCAACCTCCTCTGTTATCAAATTCGGCAAGTCGTAATTCGTTTACCCAAACTTCGGCACATTGATTATCGTATCCTGAAACATTTTTAACACCAATAACCACAGTTCTAATATTTGCCATATTTGGATTACCCTTTATACTAACAAAATTATTACCATCTTTCCTCGTAAACAATTTCGATATATCTCCTTTGGCACTATTTCGAGCTAATTTAATATCTTCCCATAACGAAAAAGGCATATTTAACTCATTAACTTCTGGCCAAATTGCATCAACCGAAGTAGATGAATGTGGAGTTGGCTTTAATGGTATTTCGTACTGATAATAGTTATCGCTGAAATCCGATCCCATACGAACTATTAAATTAACATCTCCTGTTTTAAGTAACTGAGAAGGGTCAGAATCTTCAAGGTGAGCAAACATTTTTAAACGCTTGTATCTTCTTAAATCGTAACTAACATTTTTAAAAGCAGCTCTACCTTTTCCATCTTCTAAATCACAAACCTTTAACGACAAAGATTGTTCGTTTTGATCTTGAACCTGAGTTTGATTAAATAATTGCTCACGATCAATGCCTGGAGGTAATACATAAGGAATTGGAAATCTGTTAGAGTTTTCTTCTAAACTCACAGCCGAAATATCAAACTTACCCGACAACTCCTTGTCGGCACTTTCTAAACCTTGAGTATATCTACGCCAATCTCCACGTATAAATTCGAACTTGGCAAAACGCAGTACAGTTTCTTTTTCAAAACCAGTCATAAACAAACGCATAAAACGTATCGATCTAAAATCGGCAATACCTCCAACAGTTTCAATAGGTTCTGAAACCGGAATTTTAAATTGATACCACTTTACAGTTTTACTTTTTCCATCGGGAGTTTTAACTGTGCTTGAACGCTCGTCAACCAAATTATTTTCTCCAACAATCATTTTACCAGGGCGTACCTCTATTTTATACTGAAAATAAGCTTCAGATCTACCCATTGTTTGATCTCGGTTTAAATCCTCAATATCGGGCATTGTTGTAGCCGAAGTTGGATAAGATTCAGGTGATTTAGATGCAGGAACAGAGTTACCTTCTACATTATTAAATCTTTTATATCTATGTAAAATTGAAGTTTTAGAATTGTCGTAATCCGAACCTCTAAAGTGATGAAAATCATCTCCGGCAGGGTCGTTATTTAATTTGGCATACGCCTCGGTAGAAAGCTTACCTTTTAATTCATTTAAAAAAGAAGCATAAAATTTACCCTCTTTATTATTATTCATTCCATCGTAACCAATATCTTGAGCCAAAACCGAATTATCATCATTATCGAAAGAATACAATAACGATTGCCCGCTTGGCACATAACCCCATTTTGTTTCAATAACATCGTTTAATGATCCATCGCTTGGCAAACCATTCTCGAAACTTTTACGTCCATCTCTTAGCACATCTTCCGAAACCGAACCTAAGTTAAAGTACAAATCTCCACCTTTATTATCTACATCTTCTGCAAAAGGGTCCATCATCCAAATATGGATATATTCAATATTAGCCTCCTCAAAATTACTGGTTGTTAACGAACGCATAATTCCACCCCATCTATCTTCAGGATTTGTTAAAGTACCATCGGTATTAACATTTGTATCGAAATTATACATTCCTCTTTCGTTAGGGTAATAAGCCAAATCGAACATTGACACAACTGTTGGATTACCTACCGGAACTTGAGTTTCAGGAAAAACCTCATCAATATAAACTCTACGAACATTGTTTTCGGAAACCTGCTTTTTGTCTTTATCAATATGACTTGGTGTTAAATACGAATTTCCGTAAAACGAAGGATCGATAATATACCATGCCATTTTTGCTCTGTTTCTGGAATAATCTAATCCATCAACAGTAGCATCGGCACTAAACATTTGCGGAGTAGATGCCATTTTCCATTGTGTAATTCCTTTAACATCTAAAAAAATCTGAGATGCCTCGAAATCGTCAATATAAGAAGTTGACTCTCCTGTTACTGTAATTCCACTTGGAGATCCTGGAGATAAAAACGCAACCTCTCCCCTAACCGATACATTAGATTTTACACGCTTATTTGCAAATGAAATCATACTTGCAAAATCACTTAAAAAAGGTGCTTCATCAGAATAAGTTGCCCCCAAACCATACACCGTATTATTTACAGGTTCAACTCCGTACGAAACTTTTTGAGTTAACGGTTTTTCTCTAAGGTTTATAATATTTCCATCAAGCACAAAATTATCGTTAAACTTATGTTCAACATTAACCCCCATAAATCTACGAGTTTGTAAACTAAATGTTGAATTATTTTCGAGCGAAACAGAAACAGGTGCTCCTGAAGCCACAATACTTTCGTTAATAATTTTAACACGTCCAAGCTGATAATCAACCGTATAATCAACACCTTCGGTAAGCGTACCTCCACCCGATGTAACTTTTACCGATCCACGTGGCACATTTATAGCTCCCAACGGAATTCCACCACCACCTTCTCCTTTATACTTACCTTTAAGCATAAATTTGTTTTTAGATGTTTGTTGCTGTGCTACAAACTTTGTGTTTTCGTATAATTCGGTGTAAACATATTTTTTAATTGCATCAGCATCGCCTCTTAATTTCTTTTCTAAATAACTACCAAAAGGTTGAGCCGAAGGGAAGATAATTTTACCGTTTTTACTATCAATAGTAACTCCGTTCATATAATCGAAATAACCATCAGGATGAGGGTCTCCATTTTTATTCAACGCATCTAAATTAAACACATTCAATAAAACTTTGTCTTTTATTGGAGAATCAGAAAGATAATTTAATGGCACTCCTGTATTATCGTTTGCATAAAGTATATCCATTCTGAAATCTTCGGAAGAAACCTGATAAGCACCCATTGAGTAGATGTTTTTCATCATTAAATCCCAAATTGGTAGTTTAACATTTGTTATAGTCGATTTCAATAATTTAACCACAATATTTTCTGGCGATTCTATTCCATCGTTAGAAAATTCTCCAACCTGATAAGTTTTACCGTTGTAAGTATATTGAAAGGCTACTGCCAAAATTTCATCGGTATTCAACGACTGATTAAGAGAAATATAACCAAGTCTTTCATCAAAAGTATATTCATTATAATTCAGCTTTCTAGCATTTTGAAGCACAGTATAATCAACAGCCTCCTGAAAACCATTCATTGATGATGATACTGAAGCAATATCTCTAATTCCGTTCGGAAGTTTTCGTGGATCTAAAGAGTTTACTGAGTTATCTGGTAAATCTCCTCCGTAAACAGTAACATTAGGATTATTCGACGGTTTATTTTCTCCTAAATCCATAAAACCAACTATGTTTCTTACATTTTCGGTTTCGTTACGTTTGTTAGTTAACCAAACTTCAATACGGGTAATATTTATTCTACTATTAATAAATGGTAGCTGTGCAAGTGCTTCATCGTAATGCTCGTAAAAATATTGAGATAAAAAGTAATGACGATTTGCGTCGTAATCGTCTATAAAAAGTTCGAACTCATTTACAGTTGCTCCTCCCTCTGAAGTAACTGTTTTTGTTTGAGATTTTTGCTCAGAAAACACTCCTGTAATAGTTGTTTTTCCGAATTGTAGTTTTGTTTTAACACCAAATAAACTTTGTGCTCCTTGTATTAACGACGAATTAACGGGCAAGCTAACATTACCCATTTCTATTTTCTTTACAATGTCGTCGTCGCTTCCGGTAAATTCTAATTTCATTTGATTCTGAAAATCAAACGTTGCTTGTGTATCGTAATTAGTTTGTAATTTCAGTTTTTTACCAATATTACCCATTACACTTAATTGAATACGCTGACTGAAATCGAAATTCCAACTCGATCTGTTTTCTTCAGGAATTTGTGGATTTTCAATTCTTTGATAAAGCATACCCAAATCTAACGAAGCAAAACCTTGTGGAATTATTTCAATTGAATTACCTCCAAAAACCGTTTCGAAAAACTTAGAATTAACCATAAACTGAGGCAATAAATTACCTGCACCTTCTCCGTTTTTATTCTTTTTAGGATCCATAGCATCCGATTTTTGTCTAAAATAATCTCTCATAGATTTATTTAAAACATAATCAGAATACTCTTTCCTATTCATTAAATACGGATGAGTAATATTATAATTACCAACTTTATTAGTAAACTTATAGTAGCTATTTTTGGTGTCGTACTCAACTTTTTGCTGAAAAGAACGTGGATTTTCTAAATACAAACCTCCTACCTTTTTGTTATTAAAAGGATAACGCAAAGTATCAGATACTGCATTAGGTTTTACATTGGTTGTATCTTTTTTTTCTTGAGCGTTAATAGCAAAAGATGACAAGAACAATAACAGAAACAATATGTTTCGTACGTAATAGCTAGGGTGTAATACGTTATTAATCAATGGGTGTAATATTAAGGGTTAGCTTATTTAATTGTAATTTACTTACACTTTAAACCACTATTTAGTTTAAAAGTAAGAGGGTTTGATTGTTATTTCTGCTGAAAATAATTTATTCGATTTATAAACTTACAGTAAAATTAAGTATAAATCGCACAAACCTATTGATTATTAATTAGTTAGATACAGTATTGGTTTTTATCTATTTTATTAAAAAAACATTGATTTTATGATAAATCAAGTGAAACTATTAAAATAACCATAGTTAATAGTGTTCTACTGTTAGCTTTTAAATTTTGTTATAAAACTTATTTACAACACTTTTAAAGCCTGTTTAATTAACTCTTCAACAGTTAAACCTGGTTCGTTTTTCAAAAACTTTTCAATAGGTTTAATTGCCTGCTTACGTGTAAATCCTAAAACTTCAAGTGCCGACAATGCTTCTTCTTTACTTGTGTTATTTACAGAAACTGCATTCATAACAGTTTCATTATCAGTATCTAATTTATTAATTTTATCCTTTAAATCAATAATAATTCTTTGCGCAGTTTTTGCACCAATACCTTTTACAGCTTTTAAGGAATCTACATTTTCGGTAGAAATTGCATCTTGCACCTGCCCAGGTGTTAAAGTTGATAAAATAACTCGTGCTGTATTTACACCAACTCCATTAACTGCAATTAACAACCTAAATACATCTCTTTCTGTTCTATCAATAAAACCATATAAAAGATGTGCATCCTCCCTAACAACGTAATGTGTTAATAGTTTGGCGTTTTCGTTATCCGACAATTTCGAAAAAGTATTAAGAGATATATTTAAAAAATAACCAACTCCTCCACAATCAATAACAACATGTGTTGGATTTTTTTCAACTAACTTACCACTTATGTGTTCAATCATAATAAATGTATTTTATTGTTGTTTTACTTCAAGCATAAAACAACTGTCAAAGTTATAATTTATATATGATATGTAATAATTAGATTAATGCAATATTTTCTTACAAAATCATTTTAAAAATGATGTATTAATTACAAACAAGCAACAACCAAACAATTTTTATTACACATTGAAAACCATTATACTACAATCGAATATATTTATTGAATTGATTTGATATATGCTTAAAAAAAAATCATTTTTGCAATACAAATCTCAAACAAGGTTTGTAAATTGTAGACTAAGAATATAAAAAATACCTTATAATGAAAATTAATAGATACCAAGACATTTCGGAAGTAGAAAAGGAAGCAAAGAAAGATTATATCGATCGTCACTCTGCATTTGTACACCCACAAGGAGATGCTAAAAAAGGAGAAAAATTTAAAGTAAAAGTAAAAGTTGGTGATGAGTATTTACACCCAGACGACTTTGATCATTACGTAGCATGGATTCAACTTTGGGATGGGGAAACTCAATTAGCTCAGGTTAACATGAATGCTGGAGCTTTAGGTAATGCACCTTCTCAATTAGAAGTTGATTTTTACATTGTTCCTACAAAAAGTAAAATGAAATTAACTGCTCATGCTTACTGTACTAAACACGGTATTTGGGAGTCGGACGAAGTAGTTGTTACTGTAGCTTAATTATTTAGCTTAAAATAACATAAAAAGCCCTGTAGATGTATTTCTACAGGGCTTTTTATTGTATTTGTTTTTTTTACAAGCTAATTAACAATACCTATTTAGGATTTATTATGTTCACCTGTTCATTAAAAACCTATATATTTTTGCTCACTCGTTCACTAAAAAATCACAGCTTATCATTTAATATTTTACTCAGCTTTTTTGCACCTTCTTTATTTAAATGGTCGGCATCGTAATAATCTGCTTCAACAAAATCCGTACTTTTTAGCAAATTAAAATACTCACAATTTTTGTATTCATTAACTAATTTAAGCATTGTTGATTTAGTTAGTTGCAGTTGTTTTTCTTGAAACAAACTACTGTAAGTTTTATATCCCGGAGGAGTAAACAAAACAACATGTACTCCATTTGCCTCACTCCATTCAATCATAGAAGTTAACATTTCAACATTATTATTGAAATTATCAAATGTTTCGGCGGTGTGTCTGTTGAATGCTATAGTAGCCGATTCATCAAAATTATGAGGTAAATCGAAAACAGTTCCCCAACCCGATTCATCACAAATAACACTCGGTTTATTGTTTATATAATACGATTTTAATCTACGTACATTTACTTTAAATCTACTGCTCAGTACTTCAGAATAATCGGTAAACGAATTAGAAACATCCATATTATAGTACAGTAAATAATCTTTAGTTCTGAACGATTCGTTACCTGTTTTTAAATCGTTAAAAAGTGTAAAGTACGAAATTGGTATTATCAAATTTTTCAATCCTGTTAAGCTATCCTTATATTTATTAAAAATTTCGTAATCAATATCAATTAACTGAGCCGCATAAGCCGCATTATAAGTTTTACTTGTAAAATAAGCCGGATTTACGCCGTATAAAGAATGAGAACTACCAAGCACTAATGTTTCTATTTCGGAAGAATGATTTGCTAAATAATCATTCTTAATTTTAAAATCGTTTAATGGCATCTGCAATAAAACTTCCATAATTATTGCAACCACCAAAATGGGCGTTAATAAAATTAATATTCTTTTAATAAACTTTTTCATAATATATTAAAATTGAAAATAAACAAAGGCTTGCTCTTCTCCTCCAAACCACAACAAAACAATAATCATAGCATAATACATTGTATAACGCACAGTTTTATTCAACTTTATACCTAAACTAGCAAGGGCATATTCTTGCTCTCTTCCAAACCACTCAATTACTAACATCATAAAAATATAGAACAAAGTAATTAAAACACCTTTATCATTTAACATTTCGGGTATCGAAAATAACGAAACCGAAAACATATTTGATAAATAACTAAAGGCATGACTTAAATTATCGGCTCTGAAAAACACCCATGCAACAGTTGTTAAACTAAATGTATAAATTATAGCTAAAAAATCTTTTAACGATGGAAGCATTTTACCTTGAGCAACTACATCAATATTATTTCTATTGTTATTTGTAAGTAATAATGGTAGAAAATAAATGGCATTTAATAAACCCCAAACAATAAAAGTCCAGTTTGAACCGTGCCAAAAACCACTAATTAAAAATATAATAAATGTGTTTCTAACTTTAGTAAAACTACCTACCCTACTTCCACCTAACGGAAAATAAACATAATCTCTGAACCAAGTTGATAACGAAATATGCCATCTACGCCAAAACTCGGCTATGTCTCTTGAAAAATATGGAAATGCAAAATTTTGTTTTAATTCGAAACCAAACAAACGAGCTGTTCCGATGGCAACATCAGAGTAACCCGAAAAATCGCCATAAATTTGAAATGCAAACATTACAGCTCCTAAAACTAATGTACTACCCGAATAATCGTCGGAATTATTAAATATTTGATTGGCATATTGTGCCGCATTATCGGCAATAACCACTTTTTTAAACAACCCCCATAAAATCTGACGCATTCCATCAACCGACTTTGCATAATTAAATGTTCGTTTTGTATAAAACTGAGGCAGTAAATTTGTAGCACGTTCAATAGGTCCGGCAACAAGTTGCGGAAAGAAACTTACAAATGTGGCAAACGAAATAAAATCTTTGGTGGGTTTAAGTTTTTTTCGATATACATCAATAGTATAACTAAGTGTTTGAAAGGTGTAGAAACTAATTCCAACCGGTAAAATAATATTAAGAGATAACGACCCAATTGGCTGTCCGAAAAACGAGAAGGTTTCGGTAAAATTATCAATAAAAAAATTGTAATATTTAAAAAAGCCAAGTAACCCAAGGTTAACAAAAACGCTGATAAGTAAAAGATTTTTGCGTGTTTTTAAATCACTACTCTTTTCAATACTATTAGCAACAGTATAATCAACAACCGTACTAAATGCTACTAATAACAGAAAACGCCAATCCCATAATCCGTAAAAGAAATAGCTGGCAATTAATAATATTAAATTCTGAATTTGAAGTGATAGTTTTTGAGCTAACCAATAAATAGCAAAAACCACAGGCAAGAATATTGCAAAGTCAATTGAATTAAAGAGCATGGCACATTTAGGTTTTATGTTATACTTACAACACCAAAACAAATACTAATAAGTTTAATTTATAATAAAATACCCTCTTCCATTTTAAAGAATGATATTGAATTATATTTATCAACTTAAAAAATAATTTTTAACAAATATTGATTTGGTAGTTATCTTAAATATAAGTACTTGGTTTTGTAATTTCAAAAATTATCATGTAAAACTCAAAGTAAATCTACTAAATACATTTTAGGCAAATACTTTTAACGGTTCTGCCTTTGTTTGTGTGGAATATATAATTCAGAAAACGTAATAAGTAATGGGGTAATTTTTAATTGTCAATGGTAAATTATCCAGAACCTGTAAATACTCGTTAATTTTATATCTACATAATAATTGTGTAATGGCACTTGTCAACATCAGTACTCCATTAAATTAACAATGTGTTGTTATCAATTTAACACTCTAAAATTTAGCAACATAAAGTATTAAATAGCTGTAGCATCTTTTATATTATTTTATTTATTAACGGTACTTATAAAAGCAAAAAAGGCATCAATGTATATTTACATTGATGCCTTTTTTAGCTAAATTTAAAACCTTTATAAAAAGATAATATATTTATTGATGACAAG
This sequence comes from Ichthyobacteriaceae bacterium, assembly GCA_023145615.1. Classification (GTDB taxonomy): domain Bacteria; phylum Bacteroidota; class Bacteroidia; order Flavobacteriales; family JADGDT01; genus JADGDT01. The sequence continues at coordinate 23,725 of JAGLDK010000097.1, forward strand.
TAATTAACCGTTAAAAATTAGCCATTACTCATTTACCTTCTAGGTATATTTTTTCTTATAGGTCGGTTTGTTCTTCTAACAGGAGTTCTGTTTGGAACCGAACGTCTTACATTAGGTTTTTTGTTATAACCTGGACGCCCAACTGAGCCTCTAGGAATATTTTTAGGACGTACCCAATTATTACGTTTCTGAGTGGTTATTTTTCGAGTATTAACATTTGTTTTTTTAACCGTTGTTTTTCTGTTTCTGGTTTGTGTTGTAACCTTACGGGTATTAATATTAGTACGTTTTTTAACATTGGTTCGGTTACCATTTTTTCGTTTAACATTAACATTTGTATTACGGTTAACTATAAGCGTATTTCTATTACTAACACCTACATTTCTTCTAGAAAACGATCTTTTAGGGTATGTACGAGCATAGTAATTTTGTCTACTACGACTATGAATATTTACAGCAGTACGGCTACGTCTAACTGTTGTTACTCTATAATTATTTCGGATATTAATGTTAACATTTACATTATTATGATATCGGTATGGTGGGTATGGACGCCATGCATGATAGTATGGCGGATGATAACCCCAATACCAAGGCGAATGCCAAACTGTATAACGAGGAACCCAAAACACTCTGAATATAACAGGTGGAGCAACAAAAACAGGTTCGATAATATAATTTGGACCATACATATATGAATCTCCAACTACTTGAACTACTGTTTCTCCTCTACTGTCTTTTTCAACTTCAATAGTTGCAACATCCTGAAACATATCAATTCCTAATACTGCCTGTATGGCAATAATATGGGTGTTGCTTTGTGCTGTTTCAACAACACGTAAATAATCAACCATACCGTCGTTGTTCATGTCGAGGTTGGTTATTTGCGTAGAAGGATCATTCAATCTACGTTCAAAATCTTCAAGGTCTTTTGAATCTCCAAAAACCGAAGCTACTGCTTTTAAATCTAGATTATCGCTTATTTCAGAATCTTTGGCTGTTACCGTAGTAGATTGTTGCGAAAAAACCTCTGTACTTGTAATACCAAAAAAAAGCAATAAAATTAATAATTGTCTGATTTTCATAAAATTACGTTCTAATTATTTTACCAATATGCAATATAACTACAATAATAGATATAGATGTATATTTATTGACGAACGTAAATGTTACAGGATTAATTACCAATTAATTATATGTTAAGCAATAATATACATGCCATGTTTTGAGTACAATAGATATACTAACAACTTTAGTTATACTTAAATAGATATTAACACTAATATAGTTGCTATTTAGAATAATTAAACTTTATATTTGCATCGACTTTAATAAGTGGACGGATTTGGCTCGGGCTTGCAACCACTAAAAAAAATGCTAAAACGGATTAATTTCTGCATTTTAAGTATTGTGCCCACCCAAAACATTCCACTTAGTTTTTAACTATATATTAATATAAACTAAGTTATGTCTTATTTTTTCACATCAGAATCAGTATCAGAAGGACACCCAGATAAGGTAGCCGATCAAATATCAGATGCATTACTTGATAGTATGCTGGCTTATGATAAAAACTCTAAAGTTGCTATTGAAACAATGGTTACTACAGGTCAGGTTATTTTGGCAGGAGAGGTAAATACCAAAACATATATTGATGCACAGGAAACTGCACGTCAGGTAATAAATAAAATTGGTTACACCAAAAGTGAGTATAAGTTTGATGGCGATAGTTGTGGGGTGCTTTCGGCAATACACGAACAATCAGACGACATTAACAGAGGTGTTGATGCCGATAACCAAGCAAACGATAATAAAGAACAAGGAGCAGGAGATCAGGGAATGATGTTTGGTTATGCAACCAACGAAACATCAAACTACATGCCTTTGGCTTTAGAGATTTCTCATATTTTACTTAAAGAGCTTGCCGAATTACGAAGAGAAAATAATGAAATTAAATATCTTCGTCCTGATGCTAAATCTCAAGTTACTATTGAATATTCTGAAGATCACAAACCTATAAAAGTTGAAACTATTGTTATATCAACTCAGCACGATGATTTTTCGGAAAGCGATTGTGTTATGCTTGATAAAATACGTAAGGATTTAGTAGAAATTTTAATTCCTAGAGTTTTAGCTAAGCTTGATATTGAAATTCAGAAATTATTTGGAGCAGATATTAACTTCCATATAAACCCAACTGGAAAATTTGTTATTGGTGGGCCTCATGGAGATACCGGTTTAACAGGTAGAAAAATTATTGTTGATACTTACGGAGGAAAAGGTGCACACGGTGGTGGAGCTTTTTCGGGTAAAGATCCTTCAAAAGTTGACCGTTCGGCTGCTTATGCTGCACGTCATATTGCTAAAAACCTTGTTGCGGCAGGTGTTTCCGACGAAATTTTAGTGCAAGTATCGTATGCAATTGGTGTTGCTAAACCTACAAGTATTTACGTAAATACTTATAACAAAAAAAATATTGAAACTAGCGATAGTGATATTGCTAAAATAGTAGAAGATTTATTCGATATGCGCCCAGCTGCAATTGAAAACCGATTGAAGCTACGTAATCCTATTTATTCTGAAACAGCTGCATACGGACACATGGGAAGAACTCCACGTATGAAAACAAAATACTTTACATCGCCATTTAGTGGAGATAAAAAAGTGGAAGTTGAATTGTTTACTTGGGAAAAACTTGATTATGTTGAGAAAGTTAAAGCTGCTTTTGGAATTTAATATCTAACATAAACAAAATGGTTTTAAAACAAATCATTTATATCAATACTAAAACAGAATATATTAAAAGCTCAATCATTAATTTGGTTGGGCTTTTTTTTGCTCAATTTTTATATTCCGAATAAAATATTACATTTTATAGTTTACCAACTATAAACAAAAATAGCCTCACAAAATGTGAGGCTATTTTATTATAATAAGAATTTTTATATACTAAATATTACTTTTTAATAATCTTAGATACTTTTCTTTCATTTTCGGTATTAACTACTACTAAGTAAACTCCAGCTTTCCAAGCACTAGCATCAATTGATGTTTCACTACTTAAATCGTTTGCAGAGTAAACTAACATTCCATTTATTGAATAAACCTCTAGAGATTT
>JAGLDK010000098.1 GCA_023145615.1 Ichthyobacteriaceae bacterium
GAGTCTACTCCGAAAAGTATAAATTCAATATAAAACAGAATAATACTACTAATACAGTCTTTATTTTAAAGGAGTGTTTTTTTTGAAAATTTCAGAAAAACACAAAAAATGACTTTTCGGAGTGAACTCAAATAACTATTTACCTTAATCAGATTAATAGCATTTTTTTTTCGGGGGTATATAATTTATGAATCTACTTTGTTTGATGTTGATTCGTTTTCGTGAGGAAGAATTAGATTTAATATAACACCTACCAACGACGATAAACCAATACCTGCAAACGAAAATTCTCCCCAAGTAAATTTAGCTCCACCAATACCTATAATTAATATAACAGATATAATTACTTGATTTCTTGTTTTCATAACATCATCATTCGATTCCATAAGAATTTTTAAACCAACATTTGCAATCATACCAAAAAGTAAAATCATAATACCTCCCAAAACAGGAGTAGGTATTGATTGTAGTATAGCATTTATTTTTCCGCTAAAAGCAAATATAATTGCTGTAATTGCAGAAGTTCGTAAAATTCGTGGGTCAACAATTTTAGTAAGCGATATTGCACCTGTAACTTCAGAGTATGTAGTGTTAGGAGGTCCTCCCATAAATCCTGCAAAAGCAGTAGCTACACCATCACCTAATAAAGTACGGTTTAATCCTGGGTCTTTTACAAAATCTTTTTTAGCAACCGATCCAATAGCATACATATCTCCAACATGTTCAATAATAGGAGCTATTGCAACGGGTAACATATATATTATAGCTCCCCAACTAAATTCGGGGGTTGTAAAGTTTGGTATTTGAAACCAATTAGCATTCTGTATTCCTGAAAAATCAACAATTCCGAAGGCAACAGAAATAATATAACCAACAATAATTCCCATAAAAACGGGTATTAGTTTCATTAATCCTTTTCCAAAAACCACAATTACAATAGCTGTGGCTAGTGCCGAAAGAGCAATCCACCAATTGCCGTTTGCCATATCAATTGATACAGGAGCAAGAGATAAACCTATCAGCATTATTACCGGACCTACTACCGTTGATGGAAAAAGTTTTTCAATAAAGTTTAAACCTTTAACTTTTACTAATGCCGAAACAAAACTATAAACAACTCCAACTGCTATTAATCCTGATAATGTACCTGCAAATCCATATAGCTTTGTTGATGCAACTATTGGCGCAATAAACACAAAACTACTTCCTAAAAAAACAGGAACTTTACCTTTTGTTATAAAATGAAAAATTAATGTACCTACACCAGCTGTAAATAATGCAACCGCTGGATCAATACCAACTAATAACGGAACAAGCACTGTTGCTCCAAATGCCACAAATAAAAATTGAATACCAATAATTATTCTTTTTGGTTTACTAAATTCACTCATCTATATATTTTTTTTAGAAGTGCAAAGCTAATTAATAAACCTCATTTGTTTTAAATTTATTTAATGCGTGTTTTATTTATCCTTTTCGCCTTTAATAACCATACTATTTTTAAAAACAAACTTTTTGGCACTTATAGTACATGCATTAAAAAGTCCAATTGCATCGGTGCCTTTTATATTTGTATCGGCATTTCCTGGAGTTGCATTAGGATCAATTTGAAGGGTAAATAATAGATGATAAAAGTCGAAATATATTTTATCTACCGATAAAACTTCAATACTAACTTTGTCATTTTCCATCATTGATATTCCTGAAGATTTAAAGGGAATTGTTTTTCCATCTAAAGCTCTATCATCAGTAACAAAAATGCGGTTATTAATTCTATTATTTACTTTAACTATTACATGATAAAAATTTTCTTCATCTTTTTTATCTTCCCAATAACACTCAAAAGTATAAGCTTTAATTTTAGAATCAATATTTCCGCCAGGTTTTACTCTACCTTGCTTTATAAAAAACGAATCTATTTTTATGCTCGATTGAGTTTCTGAATTTGCTGTAATTACATTGTTTTTGTAATTTATATTTATGGAGTATTTATTGTTGGGTTCGGATATTAATTTTGGATTGGTGTAAATTCCTGGTTCTAGTTCTTTTAAATCAAACTTTTTTCCAGATTTATTTGTTACAAAAGCAGTAGCACCAGTTACAAATTCTTCTTTCGATAAATCAAAAAAGTTAGAGCTATTTGTAAGTTTTATATAGTTATAACCAATTGAATCGGATATAAAACCATCAATTACAATCTTCTTTTCCGAATCTTTAAGTTCAACATTAATAACTTTTTCGCAACTTGTTAAAGTTGCAATAAATACAATTATATATAAAATTGATTTTTTCATGACTTAGTTTTAAAACGAAAAATTATAGCTAATAGACGGTACTATTTTAAATAATGCAATTTGTACAGCTTGTGTGTGTCCAGGATTATCGGGGTCTTCTTGAAAAGAAATGGAGTAGGCGTTTTCTCGTGCATAAGCATTATATAACGAAAAATTCCAACTCGATTGAAAAGGGTCTTTAATTTTTACTTTTTCACCGGTTTTTGGATTTAATACATATTTGTATTTTTTGTTTTTAAGAGTTAAACCCAAATCTAACCTATGATAATCGGGCATACGGTAACCGTTTCTTTCGGAGTAAAGAGGAACCATAAAACCATTGTTAGAGAATTTTCCAGCCGGAAAAGTAATAGCATTTCCTGTAAAATAAACCCACGTACCCGATAAAGATAATCGTTCGGTAAACTTATAAGTTCCAACAATAGAAAAATCATGAATCCTATCTTGTTTAGCCGAAAACCAAGCGCCGTTATTTATCTCATCAAACAGTTTTTCTGATTTCGATAAAGTATAACTTATCCAACCCGAAAATTTACCAGCTTTCTTTTTTAACAAAAATTCAATACCGTAAGCTCTACCATCTCCGTTTAATAATTCCGATTCAACTTCATTATTCAACATAGTTTGAGCACCTGTGCGGTAGTCAATAATGTTAGTCATGTATTTGTAGTAAATTTCGGTAGAAAACTCCCATTTATTATCCTTTAAATTTCGGAAATAACCCAATGCAATTTGGTTCGATTCTGAAGGTTTAATGTTGTTACTCGATGGCATCCAAGTGTCGGTTGGCGATGAACTTGATGAGTTTGATAGCATGTGTAGAAACTGAAACGAACGTGCATACGACGATTTTATAGAAGAATTATCGTTAACAATAAAAGTACCTGAAATTCGAGGTGCCCATCTATTATAGCTTACTACAACTTCATTTTTATTAAAGTTTTTGGTGTGGATTAAATTGCCTTCTTTATCCCAATACATAATTTCTCCTGGTCCGTACTGAGTAAAATTAGAGAATCGTAAACCATAGTTTAAAGTTAATTTTTCGAATATTTTATGGGTGTTTGATACATAAGCCGAACTTTCGAGAGAATATTTAGGTTCGATATTAATACTTGATAAATCATCAGTTTCGGCTTCGAAATCTCCAGGCTTAAAAGTGTGATTTATAACATTTAAACCAAATTTAATAGAGTTATTTTCGTTCATGTAATAATCGAAATGTTGTTTAAAATTCCAATCCTGAATTTGAGATGAAATATTAAACATAATATTGTTATTACTTATCTCAATTAAGTAATTATAGTTACTAAAAATAAGCGATGTGTTAGAAAATAGCTTATCGTTTGCAATATGATTCCAACGTATAGTACCAGTAGTATTTCCCCAATTAAAACCAAATTTATCGGCAACTCCAAGTACATCTCTACCAAAATATCCTGATAAAAACACTCTGTCGTTATCCGATATTTTCATGTTAGCTTTTACATTTAAATCGTAGAAATACAAAGTTGAACTGCTTATTTTTTCATCATCCACCAGCATTAAAAACAAATCGGCATAAGTTCTACGTCCCGAAATAATAAACGAACTTTTATCTTTTTGTATAGGTCCTTCAATAGTAAGTTTCGACGAAATAAGTCCAATACCACCATCGGCTTTAAACTCCTTATTATTACCCTCGTTCATTACAACATCCATAACCGAAGCCAAACGACCACCATATTCGGCAGGCATACTACCCTTGTAAAGTTTTACATCTTTAATTGCAGTAGAATTAAAAACCGAAAAGAACCCCATTAAGTGCGATGCATTATAAACGGGAGCACCATCAAGCAAAATTAAATTTTGATCGGCACTACCACCACGCACATAAAAACCAGCATTTCCATCACCTGCAGGTTTTACACCAGGCAATAACTGAATGGTTTTCATTATATCTTTTTCGCCAAACAAAACTGGCACAGTTTCAATGTCTTTTATTGATAATTTAGAAACTCCAACCGATGTTGAAACCACGTTATCGTTATCTCTAGTAGCACTTACAACAACCTCCGACAATGATTCGGCATCGGGTTTTAGGCTGATGTTAATACGTGTGTTTTTCGATAAATCAATTTGTTTAGTAATGGTTTTGTATCCTAAATAACTAAACAAAACATTATAAACGTCTTTTTTTAAGCTTATAGAATAAAATCCGTATGTATTTGTGGTAGCTCCCGAAGTAGGTAGTTCTTTAATGGCAATATTTACGCCAATTAAATCTTCTCCAGTAGAGAAATCTTGAATAGTACCGCTGATAGTGTATTTTAATTGAGCATTAGTATTATGCGCAACCAAAAAGAATAACAATCCTAATAGAAAGTTTTTCATTTTGTTTTTCATTTTATTATGTAGTAAGTTAGTTTGGCTACGAAAGTAATGTTTTTTTGTTAGTAGTTTATCCGTAAGCTATCTGTTATGTTATTTACAAAGCTATTTGTTCATTAGCGTAGCAACCTGTACACTATAAATATTTGTATCTTTGCAATTCTCCAATAAAAAAGCCTGGTTAATGGCTGAAAGCTAAAAGCAGATAATATGAAGTTTGAAGATTTAAGTCCTAAAGAATACATACTTATAAAAGGTGCAGCATTGCACAATTTAAAAAAAATAGATGTTGCAATACCACGTAATAAACTTGTTGTAATAACTGGGCTTTCGGGTTCGGGTAAATCAAGTTTGGCTTTCGATACACTTTATGCCGAGGGGCAACGTAGGTATGTTGAAAGTTTATCGTCGTATGCTCGTCAGTTTTTAGGTAGACTTAATAAACCTCAGGTTGATTACATAAAAGGAATATCTCCGGCGGTGGCTATTCAACAAAAGGTAAATTCTACAAATCCACGTAGTACAGTAGGTACATCAACCGAAGTTTACGATTATTTAAAGTTGATGTTTGCCCGTATTGGAGTTACTTACTCTCCTGTAACTGGTGCCGAGGTTGTTAAACACAACGTATCGGATGTGGTTGATTTTCTTAAAAAGTTAGAAGATAAATCGAGAGTTATTTTACTTAGTCCAGTTGAAATTCCGGAAGATAGATCGGTAGCCGAAACTTTAAAAATTTTAGATCAGCAGGGTTATGCACGAGTTCAGTATAATGGAGAAATTTATAAGATAAAAGATGTAATAGAAAATCCTGAAATTGAAAACCATAGATTTTTTGATTTAGTAGTTGATAGAATTGCAATAAGAGATGAAGAAGATTTTTGGAATAGAACCTCCGATTCAATTCAAACTGCATTTTTTGAAGGAAAAGGAGAGTGTGTAATTGTAGATACTAAAGATAATAAACGTATTAATTTTAGTAATAAATTTGAAATTGACGGTATAGTTTTTAGCGAGCCAAGTACTCATTTGTTTAGTTTTAATAATCCGTATGGAGCTTGTACTAAGTGCGAGGGACATGGTGCTGTTATTGGAGTTGATAGAGATATGGTAATTCCTAATACTGCGCTAAGTATTTACGAAGATGCTGTTGTTGCGTGGAAAGGAGATAAAATGCAGGAGTGGAAATATCAACTTATTGATGGTGCCGAACAAGCCGATTTTCCAATTCATAAACCATATTTTGAACTTACCGAAAAGCAAAAACAAATGCTTTGGGATGGATGTGATTATTTTAAAGGAATAAATGATTTTTTTAAAATGGTTGAAGAAAATGCATATAAAATTCAATATAGAGTAATGCTATCTCGATACAGAGGTAGAACAATTTGCCCCGAATGTGGAGGTAGAAGATTAAAACCCGAAGCTAATTATGTAAAAGTTGGTGGTAAAAGTATTTCGGAATTGGTAGAAATGCCTCTCGACGAATTAAAAGTTTTTATTGATGCAATTGAGTTTACCGAATTTCAAATGTCGGTAGCCAAACGACTTATTATTGAAGTAAAAACTCGACTTGGATTTTTGTTAGATGTTGGTTTGGGATATTTAAATTTAAACAGAGGATCGTCAACCTTATCAGGAGGAGAATCTCAGCGTATAAATTTGGCAACTTCGTTAGGTTCGAGTTTAGTAGGGTCGATGTATATTTTAGATGAGCCTAGTATTGGACTGCACTCAAAAGATACCGAAAAACTAATTGTTGTTTTAAAAAAACTTAGAGATTTAGGAAATACTGTAATTGTTGTTGAGCACGATGAGGATATAATGGAACATGCCGATTATATTATTGATATAGGACCCGAAGCTGGAATTCATGGTGGAGAGGTTGTGTTTAGTGGTAATCATGCCGATTTGATTAAATCTAATTCGTTAACATCTCAATATCTTACCAAACGTAAAAAAATTAAGATACCCGAAACCCGTCGCCCGTTTAAAGATTATATTGAAATTTTAGGATCGAGAGAAAATAATTTAAAAAATATAGATGTTCGTTTTCCATTAAATACACTTACGGTAGTTACCGGAGTTAGTGGTTCGGGTAAAAGTTCGTTAGTAAAACAAATTTTGTATCCAGCTGTTAAAAAACATATTGATGGATTTGGTGATAAACCTGGGCAGTTTACAAAATTGTCAGGAGATTTAGATGAAATTCAGCATGTTGAGTTTGTTGATCAAAATCCTATTGGTAAATCATCTCGTTCAAATCCGGTTACATATTTAAAGGCTTACGACGAAATTAGAGATTTATTTGCCAACGATAATTTATCGAAATTAAGAGGTTATAAACCAAAGCATTTTTCGTTTAATGTTGAAGGTGGACGATGTGAAACCTGTAAAGGAGAAGGAGAGGTTACTGTAGAAATGCAGTTTATGGCCGACGTGCATTTGATTTGTGAGGAGTGTGGAGGCAAGCGTTTTAAGAAAGAAATTCTGGAAATAAAATATCAAGGTAAATCTATTTTTGATATTTTAGATATGACAGTAAGTCAAGCTCTCGAATTTTTTATCAAACACAAACAAGATAAAATTGTTAGTAAAATTCAACCCTTAAAAGATGTTGGTTTGGGGTATGTACATTTGGGTCAACCATCAAGTACGCTTTCGGGTGGAGAGGCACAACGTGTTAAATTAGCTTTCTTTTTATCGAAAGGAATTAAATCGGGAAAAACACTTTTTATATTTGATGAGCCTACTACCGGTTTGCATTTTCATGATATTAAAAAGCTGTTAACATCGTTTAATGCTTTAATAGAAAAAGGTAATTCAATAGTTGTTATAGAGCATAATTTAGATGTTGCAAAATCGGCCGATTGGATTATTGATATAGGTAAAGAAGGAGGGAAAAACGGTGGTAATTTAATGTTTGAAGGAGTACCCGAAGATATTGGAAAATCGAAAGAATCGTTTACAGCACCATATTTATTAGATAAGTTAAATAGTTAACTTTAAGTTTATTAAAGAACTGCCATAGAATAAAAATCAGCTTAAAATGGTAGATTATCCAATATAGTACAATGTTTTAACATGATTTAAAATAGATTATTTTTGAAAAAACGTTATGAATTAAATAATCTCTAAACATAAAGAAGAATTAACATAAAATATGTGAATCATTGAACATTAAAAGGATGAATATATTTGGTTCTGCAGTTTTTGATAAGTTTAACGATAAAAGTGATATTGATTTCTTGATAAAATTCTCTGAAGAATTATCGAGCGAACAATACAGTGATAATTACTTTGAACTTCATTACAAATTAATTGCAAATTAGTGTGTATAAATTATTAATTTTGCAGAATTAATAAACGTAATTAAAAAAATGCATTTATTATAAATGCTTATCACAATAATAATTTACTATTTTGAGTATGGATTTTATAGAATCGATGGAGTGGCGTTATGCAGTTAAAGTTTTTAATGCTGATAAAAAGTTAACAGAAGAGCAGATTAGTTATTTAATTAGTGCTGCAAATTTAACAGCAACTTCTTACGGATTACAGCCTAATAAAATTGTTAGAGTAAAAAATACAGAAACACGAGCTAAATTAGTAGAGCATTCGTATGGTCAGAAACAAGTTTCTGAAGCATCTGATTTACTTGTTATTTGTTCCGAAAAAAAATATACCGAAAATAAGGTTGATGATTATGCTGATAGAATTGTTGAAACTCGAAGTGTGAGTAAAGATAGTTTAAGCGGTATGGTAAATATGATTAAAGGTTTTGTTGGCCGAATGGATGTTTCTGAAACAAAAAATTGGACAGTAAATCAGGCATATATAGTACTTGGTAATTTACTTGCTGCTTGTGCTGTTGAAGGAATTGATTCTTGCCCAATAGCAGGTTTTATACCATCAAAATACGACGAAATTTTAGACCTAGAAAAAGAAGGTTTAACATCTGTTTTGGTTTTGCCTATTGGTTACAGAGATGAATCTGATAAGTATTCGGAGTTTGGAAAAATACGTATGAAAAACGAAGAGTTTATAATTGAGAGATAGTGAGTAAATTGCAGTGATGAAATTGTGGTTATAAAATTACTTACGCTATTGAGTAACTCAACAAGATATTTGGTAAATAAACATGAGCTTAAATGCAAGTAACTTGTTAATTATGTTTACATAAAAACATGTAGGTTTTACGTTTGCAATAGTTAGCTATTATCAGCAATTTTACGCAACAATTAATACTTAAATTCAAAATATAATAAAAACCCCGCTACCAAATAAGTTATAACTTATTTGGTAGCGGGGTTTTTATTTACACAAGTTTATAACAAAATCAATATCTTTAATAAATTTGATGACGGAATGATTTTGAAACGCCTGTTTTTAATTTAATATAATTTACAATAGTTGTTGATGACTTATTTACCATTAGCAATTAAAAATTACTCGTTACAAACTAATTACAAACCCATTACAATTATATGAAAAGCTTTTTATATACCATTATATTGCTGTTATCAAGCGTATTTTTATCAGCCCAAACTACATTAACAAACAATGCCTTAACTACTTTTAATAGCATGGAGTATTCTAAAGCAATTATGTTATTAGAAAATGCTTATGGAGAGGAGAAAAATATAGAGTATCGCCAAAAAATAATATTCAGTTTAGCCGAGAGTTATAAGAATATTGCAGAATATAATAAGGCTTTAAATAATTATGCTTTGGCAAAAGATTTGGGTTACGGCACCGAGGCCGAATTGAATTATGCTTTAATGTTGCAAATTGTTGGAGAAACTGATAAAGCCGAAAAAATAATTAATGATTATATAGATGAAGCTCCATCGGACGAGCGTGCCAAAAAACTTAAAAAATCAATAGTGCTTTCTAAAAAGAAACCCAATACAGATTATCAGATTATAAATATTGAAGAATTAAATACAAAATATAACGATTTTGCACCAAGTTTTGGAGGCAATTCGGGTAGTAGTAATACTTTAGTTTTTACGTCAACTCGAAATAATAAAACTTCAATTCAGGAAGATAAATGGTTGGGAACTGCCTATTCTAATTTGTATATATCGAAACAAGAAAGACGATATGCTGATGAGTTAAAGAATAGATCGAAATGGGTACATCCGGTAGCTTTTAATAATGTAATTAATACTGAGTTTCATGATGGGGTTTCGTGTTTTACCAAAAACAGAACCGAAGTATATTTTACCCGATGTAATTACGATTCGGATTCTGAATCGGGTTGTGGTATTTATTATTCGAAATTAATTAATGGTAAGTGGAGTAATCCAATTGTTATTGTAAAATCCGAAGAGGGTAGTATTTCTGGACATCCTGCAATTTCTCCAAACGGAAAGGTTTTAGTGTATTCGATAAGTATTGTAGATAATGTTGTTGGAGAAGAAATAGAAAATGGGGGAGGAGTAGAAAGCCACGATTTATTTATGTTGAGTAAGTTAAAAGATGGAAGTTGGAGTAATGTACCTAAAAGTTTGGGTACAGATATAAATACTTTTGGAAATGAAGTTTATCCGTGGATTGATGATAATTGGAATTTATATTTTGCATCCGATGGTCATCCTGGATTAGGAGGGTTAGATATTTTTAAATCTAAATTTGGGGTTAATACATGGGGTAAACCCGAAAATTTATTAGCACCAATAAATTCATCGGCCGACGATTTTAAACTAATTTTTAATACAGATAATAGTGTAGGATATTTGTCGTCGAATAGGTTTGGAGGGCTTGGAATGGATGATATTTATGAGGTACGTTTATTACCTTTTTATTATGCAATAGAAGGTAGGGTTATTGATAAAAATACAGGTAAATTATTATTAGGAGTAAATATTAGACTCGAAGGAAATGATGGCACAATTAGTTTTGCCGAAACTGATATAAACGGAAAATATATATTCGGAAAAGAGTCGTTAAAAGGAAATGTATCGTATAAATTAATACTGAAACGTAATAAATATTTGGCACAAATATCAAACATAACAACTTTTGGTGTACCTATAGAACAGTTCGAAAAAACTAATAAAGGATATTTGGCAACTTTAAAACTTAATGTTGAAATGGATCATATTAGCGATCCTATTGTTTTACCACATATTGAATATGCTTTTAATAGTTCGGAATTAAGTAAAGTTGCAGAAAAAAACTTAGATTTATTTGTTGAGGTTTTAGAAGAAAATAAAACAATAGTAGTTAACCTTCGTTCTCATACCGACCATATTGGAAACAATAAATCGAACATGAAATTGTCTCAAGCCAGAGCCCAATCGTGTGTTGATTATTTGGTTACCAGAGGTATTGATAAAAATAGGTTGGTGGCAAAAGGAATGGGAGAAACTAATCCTTTTGAAATACCCGAAAATTTTGATAGTTCGTTTGAGAGTGGTTTGGTTTTGGTTGAAAGTTATGTGTCGAAATTAGATAAAACACTTGAAGAAGAAGCACGACAGTATAATAGACGAACAGATTTTAAGGTTTTAGGAGAAGTTGTTAGGCGTACAATATCAACAGATAGTTTAAAGGATATTTCGGATGAAACTATTGTAATGGAAATTGATACAATTATTGATTCAGGTGCAGAAAGGGGTAGAGATATTTATGCCGATATTACGGTGTTTTATACAATGTTAAAAGCCGATAATTATGGTACTGTTGCCCGAAAATATAATATATCAGTAAAAGATTTAAAGTTAATTAACGATGGTTTAAAAGCTACCCGCCCGTTTGAGGGTATGGTGCTAAAAGTTAGTTTGAGCTATGATTATACCGAGTATGATAAAAAGCATTACCGATTACAACGTGCCGATAATTCAATGAAAAAACTACTTGAAAAAATTGGATTAACACTTTCGGAATTTAAATTATTGAATGCTGATTTTGATGAAGTAAAAGATATTGTGCCTGGTAATGTGGTTATTAAGTAAAAGTTTTTTTATTATATATACTGAAGCAAAACAACAATTTAGATGTGTTTTTTTATTGTTGTTTTGCTTGATATAATGGTTTATTTAGTGGTTGGTATAGTAGTTGATTTAGTGGTTGATTGCGTGAATTAATTATATGAGTTAGTTTGAATTATAGACTTATAAACTTATAGTTTCAATACTAAATATTACTAGTTTTCTAGTTCCGAAAAAGTAGTTATAGTCATAGTTTGATTATGTAATTTA
>JAGLDK010000099.1 GCA_023145615.1 Ichthyobacteriaceae bacterium
TAATATTATTTTCTTGCTCACTTTATGCACAAGAAAATAAAGCAGAACACAAAAAGCACAGAACAGAACACAAGACAGAAAACAAAAAAGATAATGAAGGACATAATCATGAAACTGAAGAAAAACATGATTCGGATAATGACCACGAAATAGATAAAGATGAAAAAGGTCATGAAGGACATAATCATGGAACTGAAGAAAAACATGATATTGATAACGATGAACACGAAATAAAAAACAAGAAAGAACATCAGGGGCATAATCATGCGCACGAGGTACATGGCTTGCTTTTTGAAATTGACTATAACGGAAATAAAGTTCCGTTAATTGGTGCAAATGTGTATTGGAAAGGAACTAATGAAGGAACTACTTCGGGACAAAAAGGTGATTTTATTATACACAACCACAGCAATTACCATACGCTTGTAATTAGTTATGTTGGGTATCCTACAAAAGAAATTAATATTGGCACAAAAGATATGGTGGAGGCTACTTTTACCGAAAATAATTTATTAGATGAAGTTATAATTAGTACTCGTAAAAAAAGCACTAACATATCGTTTTTAAAAGCTCATAAAATCCAAAATATATCTGAAGGAGAATTACATAAAGCAGCTTGTTGTAATATATCGGAAAGTTTCGAAACCAACCCGTCGGTAGATGTTAGTTCTACCGATGCTGTAACCGGAACACGACAAATTGAAATGCTTGGTTTATCGGGTTCGTATGTACAAATAACTAGAGAAAACATGCCCGACACTCGTGGTTTATCGTCAATATACGGGCTTACTTATACACCCGGAACTTGGATTGAAAGTATTCAGTTAAACACTGGTACTGGATCGGTTGTAAATGGCTTTGAAAGCATAACAGGGCAAATTAATGTTGAACTTAAAAAGCCTCATAATTCTGAAACTTTATACCTTAATACTTATGCAAATGCAATGGGGCGTATTGAGGCTAACGCAAATATAAGCTACAAAATAAACAAAAATGTAAGCACGGGGTTATTGCTTCATGCTAACACCAAAAAATTAGAGTGGGATAACAACAACGATGGTTTTTTAGATAATCCTACCGGAGATCAATTTGTTGCTTTAAACCGTTGGAAGTTAAAATACGGAAATGGTTGGGAAGGTCAAATAGGACTAAAATCGACGTATGTAAATAATCATGGTGGAGAAAAAAGCAAAGATTTGGATGCTTGGGTTTCGAATATTAAAACAAATAGATTTGAGGTTTGGACTAAAGCCGGAAAGGTTATTGATGATAAATCGAGTGTTGGTATTCAGGTTTCGGGTACTATGCACAAACAAAATTCGAACTTCGGAAACAGAATTTACAATGCAAATCAAAACTCGGCTTATGCAAATGTAATTTATCAATATGCATTCAATAATAAGAATGAAATAAAAACAGGTGCAAGTTTTGTTTATGATGATTTTAACGAAACTGTTGCAGATAAAATATATTTAAGAGAGGAAATGGTTGCGGGTATTTTTGCTGAATATTCATATAAACCATCTGATAGATTTTCGGTAATTGCAGGTATTAGAGCTGATGACAATAATTATTTCGGAACTTTTGTAACTCCACGTTTACATTTACGATATGCACCGTTAGAAAAAACAGTTTTCAGAGCATCGGCTGGTAGAGGTCAGAAAACTGCAAGTATTTTTGCCGAAAATATTGGAGCATTTGCATCGAACCGAAGCTTTATAATTAAAGAGGAAAATAGTAATAATCCTTATGGGTTAAATCCTGAAGTTGCATGGAGTTATGGTTTAAGTTATTCTCAAGGATTCAGCATAAACAAAAAAGATATAATTTTAAATGTTGATTATTTTTACACTGATTTTACAAATCAAGTTGTTGTTGATTACAATATTAATCCGCAAGAATTACACTTTTATAATTTAAATGGAAAATCGTATTCAAACTCAATACAAACTCAGCTTGATTGGGAAATTATTGAACGTTTTGATATGAGGGTTGCATATAGATTTAACGATGTAAAATCGACATATAACGGAACTATTACAAATAAGCCACTTGTTGCTAAACACCGAGCTTTTGCAAATTTTGCTTATGAAACTACTAATAAATGGATGTTTGATTTTACGGTAAGTTGGCAAGGAGAAAAGCAACTTCCTAACACTCAAACTAATCCTAACGAGTATAAAAAATCAACTCATTCTCCTGATTACTGGACTGCAAATGCACAAATTACAAAGGGTTGGAAAAATCCAAATATAGAAATATATGGAGGTGTTGAAAATATTTTCGACTTTAAACAAGAAAACCCTATTATTTCTGCCGACAATCCTAAATCGGAATATTTTGATGCTTCGATGATTTGGGGTCCTGTTTTTGGAAGAAACATTTATGCTGGTTTGAGATATAAAATATAACTTAATTTTTATTCAATTATGTTTAATGTTGCATAAATAGCTTTAAATATAATTGAGTAAAAATCATAAAAACAAACATTACATACATTTATATTGTTAGTAAGTAATGGTTAATTATATAGCACCTATAAATATTCGTTAATTTAAATTTTTGCACACAAATAATTGTGTCATGTTACTTATCAAGTACAAACCTCTCCGAGCAATATTATCGGAGAGGTTTTTTTTAATTATCTTTGCCTATAATTTTTTCATATTATGACACAACTAACAGCTAAATATATAAATCCTTTAGAGTTCTGTTATAAATAAAAGAAAACATTTTTATGAAAATTATTAAATCTGAAAAACGAAGAAATAAAAAATATTATTAAAACTATTCTGTAAAAAACACATACACAAAACATGTTGGAATTAACTAAACAAGAACTCCATAATTTAGGAATGAATATTGTTGGAAAAGATTTAGAAGAACAAATTTATGAATTATTGGCTATTAATAGTGACTTAAAAAAGAACCCTCAATTTATTGTTAATAACAAAGACAAGGAGCTTTGTTTTGTTGTGGTAAAAACGGTTTTATATCCTGATAATCCTTCTAATTTTGATATTATTTGGATGGAAACTTTTAAGCAACATGCCAAAGATAAAAATGCAAAACTATATTATGCAGGTGTAGGACTTGCTAATTCTGATGATATGGAAAAACCACTAACTAAAAATAGTGGGTACATTGTTAAATACGATGGTATAAAATTGATTTAAATTTAAAAAAACACTCAAAAAAAAGCACTCAAAATATACAATCATGATAAAAAAAATACCATTTACATTGTTAGTTGTTGCAATGGCAATATTTAGTTCTTGCAACAATAACAAGCCAATTGAAAAAACGAGTTCGGGTTATACTTTAGGCACTACGTATCATATAAAATATTATGCACCCGATGATGTTAATTATCAAACACAATTCGACAGTATTTATCAGGCCATTGTAAAATCAATGTCAACCTATGTGCCAAGTTCCGATATATCGAAAATAAATAACGGAGAGGACATAATTGTTGATGATATGTTTAAAGATGTTTACAAAACATCGAAAAAAGTTTGGAATGAAACTGATGGAATTTTCGATCCTACAATTGGAATTATTGTAAATGCTTGGGGGTTTGGTCCGAAAGGAGAAATTGAAGATTTATCGGATAATACTATTGGAAAATTAATGGAAACCGTTGGGTTAGAAAAAACCAAAATAATGGACGATGGTACTTTTTATAAGAAAAATCCAAAAACTCAAATTGATTTTAATGCAATTGCTAAAGGTTATACTTTAGATAGAGTTGCTGTTTTTTTAGACAGTAAAAATGTGAAAAATTATTTGATAGAAATTGGTGGCGAAATTGTTGCTAAAGGAGTAAAACAAAATGGTAAGTTGTGGAAAATTGGAATTGACGACCCGGATAAACATAGTGGAGAAAGCCGTCCATTAACTGCAGTACTTAGCATTACCGACAAGGCAATGGCTACGTCTGGTAATTACAGACGATATAGAATTGACTCGTTAACTGGAGAGAAATTTGTACACACTATTAATACCAAAACTGGATATACAAGTAGAAGTAATATGCTTAGTGCTTCGGTTATTGCCGAAAATTGCACACTTGCCGATGCTTATGCTACATCATTTATGGCTATGGGGTTAGGTAAATCTAAAGAGTTTTTAAATAAACATTCGGAGCTTGATGCTTATTTAATTTATATTGATAGTAAAGGTAAATGGCAAAAATATATTACTAAAGGTTTTGATGAAAAACTTGATAAATAGAGGTGTTATAATGGTAAATTATTAATTACCAATGTTAAATTAACAATATGCAATTATCAATTTAATACTCTGAAAAACAACAATATAAAACATAGTATTACGGTAATAAACAAAAAACTATTAAAAAAAAAGAGCCTATTTAAATAGGCTCTTTTTTTTGTTTAACTACTACTATATTCTACTCCTTAATTATCTTAAAATAATTTATCTTTTCGTTTACCAAAACCTCAACAATATAAAAACCTGATGGATATTCCGATAAATCTATTTCAATATTATAATTATCAATTTTATTGTTTGCTGATATTTCTTCAACAATAAATCCAGTTAAATTCACAACTCTAATTTTAACATTACTATTTTCAACTAAGTTTAAATCAACATTAAATTTATTTTTAAACGGACTTGGATAAACTTTGTTAACATTATTTAGCACCAATTTATCTTTAACTCCCATATCTTCGTTATTAATGGTAAAGCTAAAAGTAGAAGTGGTTGAACCTATTATTTTAGATGAATTAAAAGCTAACTGTTCGTTTACACTATACTCCTCCCCTTTATTATTCTGATATTTAAAGCTTATTTGCTTATTAATTTCGTTTCCATAAACAGTAATAAAATACAATTGTTCTATTCCACTAATTTGCAATGGTGTTGCTTTTCCTACCAAAACATTTTCGGTGTAAGCATAAATTACATCGGCATTACTTTGGTTATCTACTCCATTAATTTGAGCAATTATCGACATATTCATTTTATAACTACTCCAATTAGGAATTGATTCGGATAACAACTGTTGTGCTTTTAATTTCTGCAACGATTTCTGTTTTTTAGCCGAGCTCATAACTGCTCCTTCTTTTGGATAATAAAACGATTCTGGCAATGTTTCATCTCCGTTGGCAACTCTCAAATACTTATATCCAATATTCGGAATCAGGTAATTTAATGTTCCAACCCAACCCATTATTCTATCGTACATTGAAAAAGCAAATTGAGATTTTACAACATCTCCATGATTTGTATTCAACGTTCCAAAGGCTTCGTTAATTTCAATATTAACTTGCGGAGTATATCCAATCCAGTTCCAACCTTTAAGTATTTTTATTTCCGAAATTGATGGATCAACCGGAATACCCGAAACTTTTAAAGTGTCTTTATGATGAACTTTCATCATATACATCTCATCAACTTTTAAATAATTTAAAGTACCAAGCCAATACTCTCCGTATTCCGAATAAGTGGTCATCCCTTTTATTAAATCGCCTTCAACTGGGGTCATTCCTTCAAGCTGAAGTGTTAATGGTTTCGATTTATCCATTTCTAAATTAAACGATTTCCAGTTCCAACCTTTGTGCAATGAAATTTTCTGAATTACATTACTACTTGCCTCAAACACTATTGGCTGAGATGGACTTCCGTAAACAGTATTTTTAACGAACTCGTATAATCCTAATGTATTTTCGGTTTCAGTACCAGCAATTAATCCATCTGCCGAAACTTTTCGATATTCTAAACCTGTACTTGAATCCCAAATATGTATTTCGAAAAACTCATTAGACATTTCGTTACTATATATATCTAAATAAACCTGATACATATCGTAATCTTCAACATAAGTAAGCGATGAAATTCCATGACATACACCATCAACAAAAATTCCTATTTTATCGTATTTGTCCGTTGATATTACATCCTTAATTTTTATCATACCCACAACATTCATTGAGTATTCGTAATCTAACGATTCTACAGCCCAATCATCTGGCAAATCGGTAAACACACGTAGGTCAACCATCATTTTTTCATCAAAATCAAAATCGGTTTGCAAATGTATATCACTACTATACTCTCCTACATTTACACCTGGCGTAACAGTAAATTCTATGTACATTGATGTTAATGGTTCTAATGTTCCGCTACGTGGACTTACCTTTAACCATGATGGCACATTTTCGATAGAGAAATTTTGCTGTTTTCCACTACTATTAATTATCGTTGATGTAAACGAATGCGATTCGTAAAGTTTTTTATCAATACTTATATTATCAATATCCCATTTAACCTGATTTATATCTACATAAGCATTCCAAGTAACCGGAGAACTCATTCGGTTTCCGTACATATCTTGCACATCTTTTACCGTAATATCTAAAATACAGTTTTCAATTTTTGCCAACGGTTCATTAATTACAAAAGCAATTCTATCTTCTTTATACACAAAATCAAAATCTACTTTCGAGCTTGGACGTTTCATTCTAACATTTGGCACATCGGTATTTTGAGTAAACACACCCATGTTTGTTAAAATCTCTCGATGTGGCGAAAGTACATCTGCTAACAAGCCATCAATTAACGCAATACCCATTACCTCTTTGTACGACTCGAATGGAAAATAACTTACCAAACCAAGCTCGTTACCATCTAAACGCATTTTATTATTTCTGCCAACCTGAGTTTGTTTAAGTGCTGTACTCCAAATTCGTAATTCATCAATTGTACCATCAAAATACTGATCGAATTGAAAATCGGCTAAATCAACATTAAATAAACCACGAGCACCAACAAATAATCGTGCACCTCCAAAACCACTCCATTCGGTACTTGGTTCCGAAATTTCAAGTTCTCCATCAATAAAAACTCTGGTATTACCTATTCTTTCAACAACCAAAGCAAGATGATGCCATTTATTATCGAAATAGTTTTTAAAAATCTTTACTCGTTTTCCGTTATTATTTATTTGTAAGTAACCCGATCCATCGGTATTAATACTCCAATAAGTTGGCGGTACTTTTGCGTAACGCAATATTCTATCTTTATAATGCTCTACCTTTTCGGCACCTAAATAAGTTCCAACTTTGTTTAAAAACTCTGTTTCTTCTCCAAACAAAACATTTAACATAGGAGCTAATTTAATATCAACATCTTCCTCTAAAGGAAGTACATTAACAATTTTAGCTAAACTTTCGGGCGATATATAATAAATAGTAACATCATTATTATCTCCATATCCATTTGAAATTAAACATTGATTACTGCCTTTTTTTCCTCTAAACCAAAGTTCAATAGTAAAATCTTGCTCTCTAGTAAACGCAACATCTCCAAACTCCATGTTTATCATTCCTCTCTGATAATCATCTAAATTACAAGAGTAACCCGATGGAGAAATATCCCATTTGGCATTTACCAATGCATTACGTTTATGTACTTTATCAACAGCCAGAACTCCGTCGGCATCGTTTAATGGCCAATACCCTATTAATCCTGTTTCTTTCCCGCTTAAACTTATTAGCATATTAGACACTATTTTACTAGCAGTACGCGGACGACTCCAAATTCTTAATTCATGTATATTTCCTTCGAACTGATTAACCGATGACAATAACGATTTACCAATATAAACATCGCCATAACCTTTATAATTTACATCTAACGTTTTATTTCCTACCGGAACTCCATCCATAAACATTATTACTTCGTTTCTGATTTTATCGTACGAGAAAGCATAATGTTTCCATTTTTCAACTACATCAGATACCGAAACATCATCAAACTCTAATGTTTTATTTCCAATATTTATTTCGAATTTTCCATTAGTATTTAATCCAATGTAAACTGCATCGGTTGAGTTTGTGCTTTGCGACAAAATACATTCGTTATAATAAGCCCTGGCAGGTTTTAACCAAAATTCAATGGTAAACGATTTTGATGTTAGATTAATACCCTCCGGAATACGTGTAAAATATTTAGGATCGTTATTAAATCTTAAACTTACATCATGCCTAATTTCTGTACCATTTAAAATTCCTCGTATATCGAAGTTTTCTAATTTGGTAAGTTTCTGACCGTAAATAGTTTCGTTAAATTCTATTACAATATCATCGTCGGGCGATAATATTCCATCGGCAGGCTGTGGCGATCCAAATACCTGAGGTGCTTTTCTATCAACCATACCTGTCCAAACTTCCGAAAGATCGAAAATTTGTTCTCCTTCGGGCGAATTACCGCAATATGTTTTTGCACGCATTTGATATTCTCCATCAGGAAACCCTGATAAATCCCATTGCAAATCGGTAAACGCACCCGGAATTAAATTTCCTTCCTCATCTTCTTCTAAAGCCACAAAGTGTGGTTTTGTATTTATCCAATCCGGATTGGCAAGGGTTTTATATTGAAAAGCAATTTTATCTAAAATATTATTATTTAAATCGTAACCACCAAGTACAATTGGCACTTTGGTTTTCATTTCTCCATCAACAAGTTTTTCATCTTGCTTATTTATTACAAACATATCATCGGGGCGTACAATATCTATATCCGAACAACTTGGCACAAAGTGCACCGAAAATGTTACAGTATCAATAGCTTCTTCTGCCATATCTGAGGTAATTCTACCAACTAATTCTCGTTCGCAATCCGAGTAAAAAATAATTTTTAAATCATCGTATTCATAAACGTCTTCTCTACCCATTTTTACACTAAGAGTTTTATTAATCTCCTCTCCGTAAGGTATAAGGTATTCTCTATTTAACGACAATCCATCAACTTCAATAATTGCACCATCAGGATTTGTGCTTTCCAACACTTTAGCAACATAATATTGAGATTCTTTAGTGTACGATTTATTACCCATTATTAAGGTTAAATATGCCTTATTATCATCGGGTACATTAGTAATAATTGCAGGCGAAATATCTAAAGTAGGCACCTCTCTACGCAATGTTGATATACCTATTGATGTTATTTGCTTGTTTTTAGAATCTATTTTTGCTTCATTGTAAATATAACTTCTAAACCTTGCCCATTCCTTAAACAACTTATCTCGTTTATCTTTACTAATTAAATATATTCTACTAAAAGCACTCCCGTTTTCTCCCGGATCAATCTGACCTGCCATATCCTGCATGCCATCATTATCCATGTCATCTAAATTATCGCCAATATCCTCCATGCTTCCATTGTCGCCCTGCGATAAATCTAAATTCAAGTTTATCATACTCTCAACAGTAGTAACCAAATCAAGTTTATTTTTAAACTTGCGTCCTTTTATTTGTTTTATTTTAAATATATCGTCAAAAACACCATCAAACAACTCATCTACTCCTTCGTTTTCTGGTATATATTTTTTAACCGTAGTATAATTTACAGTTGATGTTTCATCAATCGACAATATTTTTATCAAATCTTCATTAATTCCTACCGATCTAAAATCCGCAATATTTGCATCGGTTATATCATACTCGCTAACTGTATAATAATCAATAGGAGTTGCAGTTTCGTGCGGACACATTGTTCTTCCTCCTTGTAATATAAATACCGGTCCGGTACCTGTGCCAGGATCTTTTACATCAACCGAAAAGTAATCTCCCTCATCTTCGTCGTGCAACACATATCCAAACGTATTAGTACTTGTTGACGATTGAGTAGTTGTTTTTCCAACGGTATAATTAAAGCTCAATCCTGCTGTTGCAGCAAGTCCTATACCTCCTACTTTACCTCCAATAGTTAAAGCTGCTGAAGCATCGAAACTTGCCTCGAAAGTACTTGTATGAGATTCGGAAATTGATGTGGCAGTTGAATGCTCGAAATAAGGACCAGCATCAAACGAAATATTCTTAACTAACTCTGCATGAAGTTTTTCCATTTCGTTACGCTCCAAGGCATCTTCCCAAAGTCTGATTTGTTGATTATACTGACGCACCAAATCATTTTCTTTTGGTATTCCACCTTCAACAAACTCAACAGCAAACGTGTAACTTTTACCAGTATAATCAACCTTATCGGTAACTACCGGGTTATTTGTTGCATCTCCCCATCTTATATCATCATTATTACTTCCGTACATTTCGTCAGACATAGCCAACTTTGATGTATACTTTGAGTTGTTTACAAATAAATTGTTTATTAGCTTTTTTAAATCCGGAATTAAATACACTTGAATATGATCAACAGTATAAATAAAATGGGTATCACTACCTTTTGGTGCAGCTTTTAAACTTTTATTCAACGTTATTTTAAATCCATTAACTTCTTTACCTGCTACTTTAAGCTCATCATTATCTCCCGAAAAACCATCGGTAAAACTAACCGGCAATATTGTAAGATTATCGCTTAACGATACTATAAAGTTTTTCGACGATCCATACATTAAATCACTTGGTGTACCAGGTAAATAAGGTTCATCGGATGTTTGCCACGATTCTGTAACAGTTATTTCATTAGTAATAGTATTACTTTGCTCCCATTTTTGTTTTGATTCAAATCCAAGCGATAACTCATTTTTTGCCTCAGTTTCTGAAGAAAACCCTAAACCTGTTGAAAATTTTGGCCCCAAAAAAATTGATGCACTAATACTTTCTCCTAATTCGTTTGCCGATGTTAATGATTGTTCGTAACTAAAAGTTGTTCCTTTTTCTATGTACGAATAACTTCCATTACCAGGAGGATCTCTCACAATCATATCAACAACATTAGGTCCGTTTGTTATAAAATCTCCACCTTTTATTGCTTTCGATCCTAATACATAACCTCTAAAGTATTTATCATCAGGATGCAAAGCATCAAGTGGATAAACAAAATCTAAATCACTTTTAGTACTTTTTGGTTTCCATTCGTAACCAACATCATCAATCATTGCGGTTATATTAAATACACTAGAATAACTACGCCACGAAAAATTACCATTTGCCGAAACATTTGGATTAGATGCTTTAAATGTATAATTAACCCTTCCATTTCTGAAAAATAACGAGTCCGGATTTTCTTCTATTGCAAGTTTATTATTTACAATAATCTCCCCATCGTTTATAGGCACCCTATCCATAACAGCATTTTCACAGCCATTATTTCCTCCACAAGCATCGTTATTATAATATACTTCTTCAGCAAAAACACTTAAACCATAATCTTTATATTGAATAAATATTGGGTAGTTAAATTTGTTTATTTCAAGATCTATTTCTTTCAGTTTACCCGAAATTGGATCCTCGTACTTGCACGATTTTGCCCCAGTAAATTCCGATTTTCCATCAACTGCAGTAACTCTAATTTCTGGATTACTACGATAAACAAAA
Source organism: Ichthyobacteriaceae bacterium (assembly GCA_023145615.1). Lineage (GTDB taxonomy): Bacteria > Bacteroidota > Bacteroidia > Flavobacteriales > JADGDT01 > JADGDT01. The sequence continues at coordinate 11,307 of JAGLDK010000099.1, forward strand.
TCTAAACGATGATTATACGATGTGGAACTAACCTTTGTATTAACCCTAACTTTTCGGGTGGCAATATTTACATTTTCAGTTATATCAATAGCAATTTCATACACCTCATTTAAATAAATTACACGTGCAATTTTTGTAGTTTCATTAATAGTTACATTACTAGTAGTATCGGTTTTATCAATTTCATTAATATATATGTATGCTTTTTCAATATCAGTATGTATTGTAAACTTTGCATCAACATCTCCACTAATTGTATCGCTTACTTCTTTAGGTGTCATTATTACAGAAAAATCGGCAACTTCTAATTCTTTAAAATAAAGAGAAATAAGCGTATTACTTGCAACATCCATATTCTTAACCAAATATTTCATTGGAGGCAACTCAACCGAATACTCTCCGGTTAAACTATCAGTTTTTAAATGAAATCCATTAACACCATCAATATTACAATTACACCCATTTGTTGGCACATAAGTAAACTCAGCTATACCAATATTATTTGTAGATAATCCTAAACCTGGTTTTTTAGCTCCTTCAATAGTTCCACCAACAACTCTACCTACAACTTTTACACGCGTAGTATCAATAAAGTTAATACCAACAATATCTTCCTGAAAATTATATTTACTATTTACATCGCCCGGAGGAAATTTATAACTTTTAAAATCGTGTCCTGATTTTAAAACAGAAACATAATGATAACCAACCGGCATACTAATTTTAAACTCTCCTTGCGGGTTAGTCATTATTACATTTCCATCTTTAATAACCGGATTACCATCAACAGTAATAATAGCACCCTCTACTCCACAATATGTGTTTTCGTAAAAAACAGTACCCGTTAATTTAAAGGATGAAACATCAATAAAATCCTGACCATTTAATATAGAAGCTCCTTCTCCTAAAAAAACCGTTGCCGAACCAGGCTTAAATTTATGCTGACCAAAACGAGGAGTAATAGTAAAGTTTTCTCCTGTTCCAATATACGGTACATAAGGTATTGTATAATCTCCTTCGGCATTAGTAACTCCAACCCAACCTAACATCGACGAGTTTGGTATGGCAGAATCAAAATCAACACTTCCAATAAAATTACCATCATTTTTATGAAACTCTCCACTACTTTTTGAAGCATCGTAAATTGTAGAACCAAAATTTTCGTCCATACGCCAATAACCTGATAATCCTAAAGCATCGTTACCTACAATACGTTTGTAATCGAAAAATATTTCCTCTTCATTTTTCGAATTATTCCAAATACGTAATTCATCAATATTACCATAAAAATTCGACCCAACTTTTACAGGGTTAGTTGAACTGTATATATTTCCTACTACATTAATAACAGTACCCGGTTTATGAACTTCGTTTTTAACATAAGGTAATATTAGTGGCATATTACGTTTTGTTTGAGCTACTCCTATTTTATTTTCTATAGCCGTTTCTAAATCTAAATAAGTATTATAAATAACCCCTTGTAAAGACGATAATGAAGTAATAACATCGGGTGCCAAATTAATATCGTTAAAGCCCGTGATAACATCGTCAGTAATTTTGTAAGTTACATTTGTTGGTATTTTTCCATTAATGTAAATTTTTACACCAGTACTATCTTTTACACCAGCTACATGCACATAGGTATTTGCATTTAAAACTTGCGGAGCAGTAACTATCTGTGGCATTCCGTTAACATTAACACCAAATTCAACATCATTATTATTACACTTAATATAATAATTACCCTTATTTACAATAAACTTATTGGCACCTAAACTGTTTGGTTTTATCCATGCTTCGGCAACTATATATTTATTAGGATTGAATTTATTATGATTGGGTATTTGCACATATCCACCATTAAACAATAAACTATTACCTATTATTATATCCGAAGCTTTTTCTGCCAAAACCTCAACTCCTTTTACCGCAATACCACTTTCGTACTCAATATGACCATTAACAATACCGTATGGAGTACGAAAACCAGCAGTTGTAGCAGTATTAGAAAACTCTATATCTCCCTCACAATCTAACTTACCTTTTACCTTATAATTATACATTACTCCACCTACTGCCGATAAATCTTCGTAAGATGAATTTCCAATTATAGTACCTATTAATTTATAATCATTAACGTCTGCAACACTTCGTGATATTTCAAATAAATCAACCAAATTTAAATTATTGCTTTGCACAGTCCACTCTACCAAAACTTTATTAGAGTAATAGGCTTTTGATGCATCAATATCGGTTATATACGAATTTAACTGAGGTGTTAATTTTTCTACAACATCTCCTGCAGTTGCTTTAACACCCGTAATTCCGGCATCAGATGTACATCCGTTTGTAGCATATAATTGATACGTATATTGCTCGCACGAACTAACAGTTGCATCAACATAAGTAATGTTTGCATCTTCCGAGTCTACTTCTATTTCGGTACTTCCACTTGCGCTACTTCGTTTTAACAAATAACTATTACAGTAATTGGCTTTCTTCCAACTTAAGGTTATTGAAGATGTATTTTTTGATGCGCTGAAATTATTGGGAGCCGATGGAAAACCGTAAGTTGTAGTTGATGTTGATGTTGTAAAATCGGAAGTATTAACTTTACCCACAGCACACACCGAGTAAGTTGCAGTTGTGTGTATTCCTAAAGAATCAATATACTCTCGTTTATCATTTTCTATATCTTCAATATCAACACTATTACCTCCTTCGGTACGTTTTATAGTAAAACTATTAGGCACAACATCTCCAGCATAATTCCATGTAATAACAACATTACCGTTACACGAATTTTTATCAGTAATTAGTCCATCAGGTTTAATTACATATGGTGGTTTTGGCGGAACAACAGAAGCTGATGCACCAGCATAATCGCAACCATCTTCTGTAAATAAAGATTGTATTTGATATTTTTCTGCTGATAAATTTTCCGTGTCATCAGTCCAAGTAGATTCTCCACCCGATAATGTTGCAACAACATCTCCATCTCTGAAAATTTTAACTTTAGAAAAATCTCCCGATGGATTACTCCAATCTAAAGTAACCATTGCATAATCATCCATTTTAGATGAAAGATTTGATACAGCAGAAATATCAGGATATTTAAGTTTTAAAATTTGATCTCCAGCAACAGCTCCACAATCCCCGCTACCATTACTATTTGCACAATCGGGCTTAATTTCTACTTCAATAGTACCTGCACTAAAATCGTCTGGTTGCAATAAATAAGTAATATAAATTTGTACTTGATTAGATGATGTTTCGCTTCCACCTGCACCTGTAACACCTGGTGAATGTGAAGTAATACTATAATCGGTACCATCAGCTTTAAAATCCCAAGCACCCGATGTACTATTATAAGCAGACGAAGCAATTTTATTACCACCCACAAAAAAATCAGAATTAGCACCAGTATTAAGATTAGAAGTCTCCCCAACAATAGCAGTAATTTTAATTTGTCCACTACATTTATTAAGCCACTCAACTTTTACAAGGAATCCCATAGGATTATCGGCTGCAAAAACAAATGAATTATTCAATAATAACATTAAAGTTAATATTGATAAAATTTTAATATTATTAGTAATAAATAACTTGCTAAGTAATGTTTTAAACGAGGAATATCCGCTTTTCATAATAAATAATTTAGTTGCAATTAGTCGATTTTTAAATAAAATAAACCGAAACACTATTAAATATACATTTTAAATACTTACATAAAAAACATATAAACAACTAAAAACCATTATATTAATAGCTCAATATTAAACTATTTTAGTAAAACATATTTGGTCGAAAGCCTTATTTAACAATAGTATTTCTTAAAAAAAACAGTGCTGATTATTTAATTGAAGGATAAAAGATTGTTTGTAAAAAAATGGCAAATTTAATTCTATATCAAAAAAAAACAGCCTCTACTTTGCTTGTGTTAAAACAAAGTAGAGGCTATTTCTTTTAATGGTTAACTATGTATGCTATTAAGTATTATGACACAATTATTTGTGTACAAAAAATTAAATTAACGAGTATTTATAGGTGCTTGAGCATTAATCATTACTTACTGTTGTAGGCTCAAAGCTTATGGGTACTTAAACAATACAATAAATTATTGCTTCGGTTATTTTGGTTCATTTGCCTTATACCAACTATACATTCTTTCAATACCTTCATTTAACTCTACCGAAAACTTCCATCCAAGTTCTACAAGCTTCGAAGAATTAGTTAGCTTGCGCATAGTTCCATCAGGTTTATCTGTATTAAAGAATAAATCACCATTAAAGCCAACCACTTTTTTTATTATTTCTGCCAATTGGCTGATAGATATTTCTTTCCCAGTTCCTATATTTATATGAGTATTACGTATTTCGGTAGTAGGCGTTAATATTTGGATGTTTAATTTTTCTGTTTCGGTTGTTTTACAGTTTTCTATTTTACTTTTTTCATTAATAAATTCACTATCACTTAATATATCTTTGAAATCAATATTTATCATTAAGTAAACACAGGCATCGGCCATATCTTCGCTCCAAAGAAACTCTCTCATTGGTTTTCCGCTACCCCAAATTTCTATTAATGTTGAATTATTAATATTTAATGATGAATGTTTAACTCCGTATTTATTCAAAATATTAATAATTTCTTCTTCGCTTGAAGTTCCATTTACTCCTTCAATAGGAAGTTTATCAAGATCTGCTCTTAAAGTTTCCCAATCGTTATTTTCAAGTGCTTTACCTAAATGTATTTTTCGAACTAAAGCAGGTAAAACATGAGATTTTTCTAAATCAAAATTATCATTTGGACCGTATAAATTTGTAGGCTGTACAGCTATAAAGTTAGTACCGTATTGTATATTGTAACTCTCACACATCTTAATTCCTGCTATTTTTGCAATGGCGTAAGGTTCATTAGTATATTCTAACTCCGAAGTAAGCAAGTATTCCTCCTTCATTGGTTGTGGCGAATTTTTAGGATAAATACAGGTTGAACCTAAAAATAACAACTTCTTAATTCCATGAATATAACTTTGATGGATAACATTATTTTGTATCATTAAATTATCATAGATAAACTCTCCACGATAAGTATTATTAGCAACTATACCACCAACTTTAGCGGCTGCAAGAATAACATAATCAGGCTTTTCTTCTTGAAAAAAAGTTGATACTGCTTGTTGATTTGTAAGGTCTAGTTCCTTATGAGTACGGGTAATAAAATTTGTATATCCTTTTGATATAAGGTTTTTTATTATAGCAGAGCCCACTAACCCTCTATGCCCTGCTATATAAATTTTAGAATTCTTATTCATTCTATTCAAAATAATTTAGAGTTTCATAACCTCCTTCTTTCAAATACTGATCTTTCTTCATAAGTTTAATATCATTTTGCATCATATCTTTAACTAAGTAAGCTAAATCATATTCGGGTGTCCATCCAAGTTTATTATGTGCTTTTGTGGCATCACCTATTAATAAATCAACTTCAGTAGGTCGGAAATAACGAGTATCAATAGCAATAACTTCTTTCCCTACCTCTATCTGGTAATCTGAATTACTACATTTTTTAACAAAACCTTTTTCATCAACTCCTTCTCCCTTAAACTCAAGTTCAATACCAACTTC